>CAMLEF010000001.1 GCA_946478675.1 uncultured Flavobacteriales bacterium
TCCGCTGTACTCCTCGGCGCTGAATAAAAAGTAAACCTCGAAGGTGTCGAAAACCTTCGAGGTTTACTTTTTTTACTACACCTCCGGGGTGCCGCTGCAATCGGGGCTGGTTAGAAACGTCAGCAATTTCTAAGCGAATAAAAAAAAGCCGCAGAGGCGCAGCGTTCGCAGAGGAATGTCTCTGCGTTCTCCGCGCCTCTGCGGCGATAAAAAAATCGTTTTTACTCCTTCACAAAACGGATCACCGAACTGCCGTTCGCATCTTCGAGGCGCAGCCAGTAAATGCCCGCAGGAAGCGTATGCACATCCACGTTCAGCGAAGTTCCCGCAAGACCATTCTCCGTGCGGATGATGCGGCCCGTGTGATCGAACAGCCGCAGCTGCGCATTGGAAGCCGCGTGGTTCAGCGTGATCGTCAGCTGCTCGCCGGCCGGGTTCGGATATGACGAAGCGATCATTGCCGACTGATCTTCAACCGACGTAATGAGGATCATCACGTTCTGGCAGGTGCTGTCGACGTTGCCGCAAAGGTCCGTCGTCGTCAGGCAGATCGTGTAGATCCCGCCGGTGGATTAACGGTTCGTGTCGTTCGGCATCGTACCGAAATTGCCGTCGCCGAAATCCCAGCTCCAGCCGCTGATCAGTCCCGTCGATTGATCCGTGACGAAAACAGAATCTTCATTCTGCGAAACCGTGAACGCCGGCACCGGCATATCGCAAACCGTGATCACCTGGCAAACCGTATCCGCGTCACCGCAGTTGTTGCCCGCGATCATGCAAACCGTATACGTTCCGGAAGCGGCATACGTATGCGTCGGGTTCTGCTGCGTCGACGTCTGGCTGTCGCCGAAATCCCAGCTCCATGTCGTCACCGTTCCCGCAGAAAGATCCGTGAACGAAGCGTTCAGCAGCGAAGCGGTATTCGAATACGAAGCGCTCGGCGCAATGCAGATGTTCACCACCTGGCAGACCTGGTTGGTGCTGCACGGCGAAGCGGCAGTAAGGCAAACCGTGTACGTTCCCGGCGCGGCGTACATATGCGTCGGGTTTTGCAGCGTGCTCACCGGCGAACCGTCACCGAAATCCCACGACCAGGAAGTTACCAGTCCCGTGGAGTTGTCGCTGAACGTCGCCGTCTGTCCGGTTGCCGAAGCGCTGAACGCTGCGGTCGGGTTGCTGTTGTAGCCCGTAATCGCCGAACGGATCAGCAGGTCCTGCGCATCATCGTTGCGGTAAGTTGCCCATGCGCCGTCGAGAATTTCAAAATTGCGGTGCGAGCGCGGACCAGCCGTTTCCGTTCCGAGGAAAATGTTGGTGCCGCCCTGCAGCCACACGACGTAATAACCGCCGTTGTTCAGCGTGACGGCCGGGGTAACGATTACGTTGTTCCAGGCGCTGCTCACGACAGAAGAAGAAGCAACCGTCGTGTTGAACAGCAGTGTGCCGGGACCGCCGTTCGGGCCGTCGTCGTCATACACCTGCGCGATAAAGTTGTTGCCGACGTTCGAAGAAATATAGAACGACAGCGCAGAGATCGTATACGGATAAACCGGCGGCTGGAAATACACCGCGGCGCCGTCGTCATTCGCACCGCCGTTCCAGTTGAGCGAACCGTCGGGCGTGTTGCCGGTAACGTAACCGAGCGCCATCGCAGAAAGGCACGGATCGACAACTTCCAGCTCGGTGTTCAGCGTGTTGTTGCCCGCGTTGATGTCCTGCGAATTCGTAACGGTCGTTTCATTCGTATACTGGCCTGCCGTGGTCGGCGTCCAAACGTTCGAGAACGTGATCAGCGTATCGTCGCCGGCGGCGAGGTTCGGCAGCACGAGCGTATTGCCCTGCACCACCGTCAGCGCTGCATCGCGGATATTCGACTGCACCGTGATGTTCGTGGTGATGGCGGTGTTGCCGCCGTTGCGCACGTCGCTGGTGAGCGTGGTGCCTACGTTGTTCAGCACGAACCGCGCAGCGTTGTCGCTCGACATATTCCAGCGCGGAAGCACGTCCTGGATGCTGAGCAGCACGACTGCCGGGTAATCGAACAGGATCGCGTAGTTGCTCGGCGGCATTGCATCCGAATGTACCTCCAGGCCGATGCTGCCCGTGCTGTTCTCGATACCGACGGTGATGTCGTTGCAGGCGGCGTTGGCCTGGAACCCCGAGAGCGCGCCGTACTGGAATTTGATGGAGCTGTCGGCGCTGCACAGGATCACCTGGAACGAATTCGCCCCCGTATAACCCGGCGCATTCACCGACCAGAACGGAACGTTGATGTACGACACGATGAACGAATCGTTGTTGTTCGTCCAGTACTGCACCTGGCCCGGGTTACCCGCGCCGGTGAAGTTGAGGTCGCCCATGAGCGGCGAAAGCAGGTTATCGCCGTTGCCTGCCGTCGGGATCGTCGGGAAGCACGAAGCGATGTTGCTCACGTTGTTAAAGCTCAGCCAGCCGTTGGAACCGACTTTCAGCTGCGAGTAATCGTTCCAGTAAAAATGGAAAGGGAAACCGATGTTGATCATCGAAGCGGCAGAGTTGTCGTCTGCAAGGCCCGACACCGTTTGCACGCCTGCGCGGCTGGTGATGTCGATCCAGTTGTACGCCGGCCCGCCCGCATCGAGGCTGGTGGTCCAGGTATAACCGTAGGAATCCGGCCCGCCGCTGGCAAAAGCTTTTACCGAAGCCATCGATAAAAGCGCGGCGAAAAGAAATTTGGAGTAGTGTTTCATGGGCGGCTCTTTTTGTAGTGTAAAGCAAAGTTAAACGATAAGTCCGGCGGGACACTAAAACAAAAGCGCCTCTTCGGGAGACGCTTTTGCTGTTTTTTCCAGGAGGTTTATTCGATCGTCAGCACGCCGAACTTATCCGTGTCGCCTTTCGATCCGTAAATGAGGATGCGTGTGTCGGAAGACTGCAGCGCGATGCGGGGACGAATGATGACGTCGAAATCGCCGGCTTCGAAAAGCGGTTTCTTCGATAGGTCTCCACCTTCCGTCAGCGTGACCATCATCGGCACGGAGCCTTTTACTTTCCGGAGCACTTCCGATTCATGCGCAGGACGGATCGACTGGTTCGCCGGATCGTCGTTGAAAACGAGCACGACTTTATCGCCTTTCACGGCAACGAGATAGGAATAGTAGATCGTCTGGTTCGATTTCACGTTGAACATGAAAGCGGCCGATGCGGAAGGACCGCCGATGCCGATGGCGGCTTTGCGCTGCACGAACATCTGGCGTTTCGGCACCAGCTTCACCCATTTGATCGTTCCGTCGGGATTGATGTTGGTGACGAGCAGGTCGCCGTAATACGTGACTTCCGTTGCTCCGCCGTTGCTCTGCGTGTACGAGTAAGAATATTGCTCGTGGATGCACAGCAGGCCGCCGTCGTCTTTCTGGATGATCTGGCGCGGCAGGAACTGGTTCGGCAGCTTCGGTGACTTCGCCATTTGTTTCGGCGTGAAATAGCTTTCCAGCAATTCGTTGTCGAAATCATGGAACGACTTCGCTTTCTCGGCGCCCGTTTCTTTATCGATGCTCATGAAGAACGTTCCGGAAATGCCCATGTAGCCGAACAGTCCTTTGCCGGATTTCGTTTCGTAGAAGCCCGTCACGAGCAGGTTCTGCTTCACGTCGAAGCTGAACAGCAGGCGATCAATGCGTTTTCCTTCGAGATCGATCGGGAAATCTTTTTTGCGCTTGCCGTCTTTGCCGTAAGAAACGATCGTGTACGCCGTCGACGCCGGAACTTTTTTTACGGCCGGTGTGTATTTCGCCTGCATGAAATAAATCTCGCCGTCGTTGTTCGCACAAACGTTGGAAAGGTAATACGACTCGTTGCCGTCCCTGCGCGGGAAATCTTCCGTTGCCGTAGTGACAGCCGACAGCGATTCGTCAAACACTTTCATCGTGAGACGCTGCACGTTTTCTTTCCGGAACAGCGCGTAGTGATACGAAAGAATATGCGAGCTGTCGCCGGTGAGGTAAAAGCCGATCTGTCCGCCTTCCGCGCGTGAATTCGCTTCCACGGAAAGAATCCCGGTCGGCGTGGGGTTCATCTCGCCTTTTTCATTCAGCTGGTAGGCGTTCGAGGTAAAGCGGTTGGCTTTCCCGTCGTATTGCGAAGTGAAGAGCAGGAATTTATTCTTGATGAAGAACAACGCTTCGATCTCCTGGTCTTTGCCGTTCAGCTTCGGCACTTCCAGCTTTTTCGAAAACTCCTGCGTGAACGAATTGCTTTTGTAGCTCTCGAGATAAAGATCATCCTTGCGTCCGGCCAGCACGAAAAAATGCTGGTTCGATTCCGCGATGAAATTGTACACGTTGGTTTCCGATTCGATAGCAGGCCCCCACGTGACGTTTGCTTTTTGAGAAAATAGCGGAAGCGCCAGGATGACGATCCCTGCAAGCAGAAGAAGTTTTTTCATAAACAGTGGATAGGGTTAACGGGGCGCTAAATAACGAAACGCCCCGCATTTCTGCAGGGCGTTTCCAAAAGAATTAATAACCGCGCTTATCCTTTCAACGCTTCCGCACCGCCGACGATCTCGAGGATCTCGTTGGTGATGGCCGTCTGGCGGGCTTTGTTGTAGCTGATCTTGAGCGAACGAAGCAGCTCTTTCGCGTTGTCCGTTGCTTTGTGCATCGCCGTCATGCGTGCGCCGTGCTCCGAAGCGTGCGAATCGAGCAGCGCTTTGAACAGCTGCGTCTTCAGCGAACGCGGGATGAGGTCGAGCACGATCTCTTCGCGGGAAGGTTCGAAAATGTAATCCACTTTCGCAGCCTTTTTTCCGGATGCGGCAGAAGGAACAACCGGCAGGAACTGCTCGAGCTGCGTGATCTGCACCGCGGCGTTCTTGAACTGGTTGTACACCAGCATGACTTTATCATACGTGCCTTCAGCAAACGCTTTCATGATGCGCTCGGCGATCGGTGCGACATTGGCGAACGTGAGCGAATCGAATACGCTGTTCGTTTCGCCGAGATCCGTAAGTCCTGCGGTGAGGCCGGATTTGCGGAACACGTCGTTGCCTTTTTTACCGATGGCGAGGTAGCTCACCTTCGCGCCTGCGTACTCTTCGCGGATGGCGCGGGTAGCGCGTTTCACCACGTTCGAGTTGAAGGCGCCGGCAAGGCCGCGGTTGGAGGTGATCACTACGATGAGCACGTTTTTCACGTCGCGCTGCTTCGAGTAAACTCCTTCGCTGCTGTCGAGGCTGGCGCTGAGATTTTCGAGGATCTCACGCAGCTTGTTCGCATAGGGGCGCATCTGCGTGATCGCGTCCTGTGCGCGGCGCAGCTTCGCAGCCGAAACCATTTTCATGGCCGACGTGATCTGCTGCGTCGACGATACCGACGTGATCCTGTTGCGTACTTCCTTTAAGCTCGGCATTGTTTGTTTTTTTATTCGCACTCACCCGTCTTCGGGTGAGTTGGGGTCGACCTCCCGATTGCTATCGGGAAGTCGACCCTTTGTCAACTATTACTTCTTGTATTTCGCTGCGATCTCTTTTGCAGCCGATTCGATAGCGCCCGTGAGGTTGTCGTCGAATTTGCCGGCTTTGAGGTCGTTGAGCACGTTCTGGTGCTTGCTGTGCATGTACGCGAGGAAGTCGGCTTCGAACTCCTTCACTTTGTTTACCGGAACGTCACGCAGCAGGCCTTTCGTACCGCAGTAGATGATTGCGATCTGCTCTTCTACACGGAACGGGGAGAACTGGCCCTGTTTGAGGATTTCCACGTTGCGGGAACCTTTGTCGAGAACGGCTTTCGTAGCAGCGTCGAGGTCGGAACCGAATTTCGCGAACGCTTCGAGCTCGCGGTACTGCGCCTGGTCGAGCTTGAGCGTACCGGCAACTTTCTTCATCGACTTGATCTGCGCGTTACCGCCTACGCGGGATACGGAGATACCGACGTTGATAGCGGGACGGACACCGGAGTTGAACAGGTTCGTCTCGAGGAAGATCTGTCCGTCGGTGATGGAGATCACGTTCGTCGGGATGTACGCCGATACGTCACCTGCCTGCGTTTCGATGATCGGGAGCGCGGTGAGTGAACCGCCGCCTTTTACGAGACCGCGGATGGAATCCGGCAGGTCGTTCATGTTTTTCGCTACTTCGTCGGAAGCGTTCACCTTTGCAGCGCGCTCGAGGAGACGGCTGTGGAGGTAGAATACGTCACCCGGGTAAGCCTCGCGTCCGGGAGGACGGCGGAGCAGCAGGGACACTTCGCGGTAAGCAACAGCCTGTTTGGAAAGGTCATCGAATACGATGAGCGCCGGGCGGCCGGTATCGCGGAAGAATTCGCCGATCGCAGCACCTGCGAGCGGAGCGTAGAACTGCATCGGCGCCGGGTCGGAAGCGTTAGCCGCTACAACAACCGTGTACGCCATTGCGCCGTTCTCTTCGAGGACGCGGACAACGTTGGCAACGGTAGAGCCTTTCTGGCCAACCGCTACGTAGATGCAGAATACCGGGTTGCCGGCTTCGTAAAATTCTTTCTGGTTGATGATCGTGTCGAGGCACACCGCGGTTTTACCCGTCTGGCGGTCGCCGATCACAAGCTCACGCTGGCCGCGGCCGATCGGGATCATCGCGTCGATCGCTTTGATACCGGTCTGGAGCGGCTCGTTTACCGGCTGACGGTAGATAACACCGGGAGCTTTGCGCTCGATCGGCATTTCGTAGGTCTGGCCTTTGATGGGGCCTTTGCCGTCGATCGGGTTGCCGAGGGTATCGACAACACGGCCAAGCATGCCTTCACCGACGTTGATCGAAGCGATCTTGCCGGTACGGCGAACGGTGTCACCTTCTTTGATTTCAGTAGAAGTACCCAGCAATACGGCGCCGACGTTGTCTTCTTCGAGGTTCAGCGCGATGCCGCGGAGACCGTTTTCGAATTCGATCAGCTCACCGGACTGTACGTTGGAAAGGCCGTAAATACGGGCGATACCGTCACCAACCTGGAGAACGGTTCCGACTTCTTCCATTTCTTTGGCTGACTTGAAGCCGGCCAGTTGCTGTCGGAGGATTGCGGAGACTTCCGCGGGTTTTACTTCTGCCATTGGTTCTTATTTATTGGGAAGTGTGATCTTGTTATGGTTCGGTTCTTATATCGGGGCGAATCAGGGTCGACCACTGGTCGACCCTTTGTCGACAAAGTCGATTAATACTCCCTTACGTACGGGTTTTCGTTGAAGCTGCGGTCGAGGCCTTTCAGCTGGCGCAGGATGCTGTTGTCGACTTGTTGGTCGCCCACGCGCAGCACGAATCCGCCGATGAGGTCTTTGTCCACTTTTTCCACGAGCTCCACCTCGGAGTTCGTCGTTCCTTTCACGATCTGCATCACCTGCGCGCGCAGCTTCTCGTCGAGGCCGGATGCGGTGGTGATGACCGCGGTGAGGATCTGCTTGTGCTTCTTGTACTGGCTGAGGAACGAAGCAGCGATCGTCTCGAGCTCCGATTCACGACGCTTGCGGGTGATGATGTCGATGAATTCCGTCGTGATCACGCCGATCTTTCCGCCGAAGACCGCTTTGAGGATCTCCTGCTTCTTGTCGGTTTTGATCACCGGGCTTTTCAGCATCAGTTCCAGGTCGTGGCTGTGGCGAATGGTGGAAAGCACCATCAGCATGTCCTCATGCACCTGCTCGAGCTGGCCTTTTTCAAGAGAAAGGTCGAGCAGCGATTTGGCATAACGGTGTGAAACCCGTGTTTCTCTCATGGCTTAGTTGAGCTTGGTTTCCTTGAGCAGGTCGCCGATCAGTTCTTTTTGTTTGTTCTCCGCAGCAAGCTCGCGCTTGAGGATCTTCTCTGCGATATCGATAGAAAGCTGTGCCACCTGGTTTTTCAATTCGGTGATCGCAGCCATTTTCTCGTTCTGGATCGTTTCGCGCGCAGCAGCGATCATCTTGTCGCCTTCGGCTTTTGCGGTGCTCTTCGCCTGGTTGACGATGCTGTCTTTCATTTCGCGTGCTTCTTTCAGCATCACGTCGCGCTCGTTGCGGGCCTGTGCGAGAATACGCTCGTTGTCGGCCTGCATCGCCTGCATTTCCGATTTCGCTTTCTCTGCGGATTTCAGCGCATTGTCGATCGAATCTTCGCGGTCCTTGATCATTTTCAGGATCGGCTTCCACGCGAATTTCCGCAGCAGGATCAGCACAGTCAGGAAGGTGATCAGCATGTAGATCATCAATCCAGGATTGGGCATTACGAGTTCCATAGTATCGTGTTTTTATTGAATGCGTTTGTTCTGTTTAACCTTAGGTTCGAGCGGAGTCGAAACCTTTTCTTCTTTGCTGAAGTGGAACGCCGCTACCAACCGTAGCAGCGTTCCGTTCAGTTTCAGATGATCTGCAATTACGCTCCTTTGAACGTAACGAGCAGGCCGACTACCATCGCGAAGAAAGCTGCGCCTTCGACGAGAGCGGCGGTCAGGATCATGTTGGCACGGATGTCACCGGCAGCTTCGGGCTGACGCGCGATTGACTCGAGCGCCGAACCACCGATACGGCCGATACCTACACCTGCACCGAGAGCTGCTACACCTGCACCGAGAGCGGCAAGACCGTAACCGGTTCCGAGGTTTTCAACAGCAGCCTGAAGAAGAATGTTGGACGTCATTGTGATTTGGTATTTAGGTTAAACAAATTACTACTGAAAAATTAGTGCGCTACCGTATGCGCGTGGGCGGCGATGAGACCGTCGTCGGCATCATGGCCGTGTTCTTCACCGTGGTGATGCTCTTCTACTGCCGATCCGAAATAGATCGCGGAAAGCAGCGCGAAGACGTACGCCTGGAGGAAGGCCACCAGGAGCTCCATGAACATCATGAACACGGTAAAGGCTACTGATACGACGGAGACGCCGAGGCCGGCACCTACTGCCTTGCCGTTGTCGCCGAAGATGAAGATGAGCGAATAGAACGCCAGCGCGATGATGTGGCCGGCAGAAATGTTCGCGAACAGTCGGATCATGAGAACGAACGGGCGGAGGAACATGCCCAGGATCTCGATCGGGGTGAGGATGATCAGGACACCTGCGGGAACGCCCGGCATCGCGAAGATGTGGCGCCAGTAATGGCCGTTACCGTTGATCGTCGTAATAATAAAGGTGAGGAGCGCGAGGCTGGCCGTAATGGCGATGTTGCCCGTGAAGTTGGCGCCGCCCGGGAAAACCGGGATAAGGCCGAGCAGGTTCGAGAAGAGGATGAAGAAGAACACCGTCAGCAGGTACGGCATGAATTTCTCGTATTTCTTGCCGATCGAAGCTTTGGCGATATCATCACGAATGAAAATGATCAGCGGCTCGATGAACGACTGCAATCCGCGCGGCGACTGGCCGGGCTTGCGCTTGTACGCTTTGGCAACAGAGGTGAACATCCACAGCATCAGCAGCACGATGACGAACAGCGTAACAACGTTTTTCGTGATGGAAAGGTCGAAGAGATTTTTTGTTGCTTCTTCGTTTTCAGCAGCGCCGCTCATGACGACGATCTTGCCTTTTTCGTTCAGCGCGTAGGTGTAGAATTTTCCCTGGTAAGGCTGCAGCTCTTCGGTCGCTTCGTTGTGGAAATTGTTCGAAGAGAAAACCTCCCAGCCTTTGTCGGTCTTCAGGATCACCGGCAGCGGAATGTGCGTGTGGCCGACGATGTGCCATTCGTGCGCATCCGAGATGTGTTCCATGATCATCTCGCCGGGATCAAAACCTTCTTTCTTTTTCTCGACGTGCTCTTGTTGCATTTCGCTGGTGTTGCGAATGCTGTCCGCTTCAGCAGCACGGGCATCGGGATCGTAGGCAAAACATGCTGCAGGAATCAGCACGGAGAAGAGCAGGGCGGCAATCCGGGAAGTGAGGGCGTTAAAACGCATTGATTTTCAGTGTTATATAAATGAAAATCAGGTAGTATCCTGAATTCGGGTGCAAAAATAGGTAGATATTTTGGTGCCGGGAAGGATTTTTTAAGAAAAAGGTGCGGGTTGCTGGATGCGGGTTGCGGGGGATGGTTTTTTCGCAGCTCGCACCCCGTACCCCGCAACGAAACTTCCCATTGAAACCGCAAATTTTTCCGCTAAACCAAGGCTTTCTGGCGACGAATTCCAGCGCTGGTAAAAAGTCTGCTTTTTCAACAGTTTTTCCTCCGCAGAAATCAACAATTGTTAATCAGGATATTGACAAAAATCAATTTGCGGCCGGGCGGCGGAAATGCCGGTAGAGCGTGGCCACCTCAAAAGCCGTGAAAGCGAGGTAGAATAAGAGGAAATGGAAAATGAAAACAGTCGCCGTTACCTTGTGCGTAAAAGCGTAGGCCACAATGAGAATGATGAACATGAACAGTCGCAGCGCCGAAGTGGCCATGAAGCGCCGCACAAACACCGCCGGCTTTTTATCGTCGCTGGCCTGGATGAAAAAATGACTGCCGAGATACGCCGCCACAAAAAAACCGAACAGGTACCAGCTCAGCGGCACCAATTGCTGGGAAGCAGCCGAGTTGCCGTTCCAGATCGCAAGACCACCCGCAACGAGCGCTACAAATACAGAATAGAAAAGGAGAAACCGGCTGTTCGCTGACATGCGGCAAAGGTAGAAAAACGGTCGGCCGGTTGTCGGTTGTCCGTCCTTTTACGTGACCGACAACCGACAACCGCCTGACTGTTTAGTCCGTTTTTCCGAAGCCGATGAAGACCTGGAAACCGAGGCCCGTCATTTTGGAGCCGGGCAGCACGGGCAGGTTATCGGTTTTGCGTTTCCAGATGGAATGCGTGATGTCGTAGCGGTAGAGCGCGCGGGCGCCGATGGAAAGCTTGCCGAACACGAAACGCAGGTCGGCGCGGGCGAGCGGGGCGACGAACGGGTTTTTGTATTTGCCTTCGCCGCCGTTCAGTGTGCGTTTCAGTTTCGTGCTGCCCCAGTCGATGCCGGGTGCAACGACCAGCGCCACCGCATCCCCGGGGATCAGGTCTTTGCCGAAAGCGCTCGACATGAAATGCCAGCCGTACATGCGGAACGTCAGCGAATCGTGCGGGCCGATCGCGATCTCATTCGGAAGCATAAACTCCAGGCTGGTGGAGGCGTCCCATTTGCCGTAGTCGGTGCCGTCGCCTTTGGTGCTCGTGGTGCCGACCATGTAATAGCTCGTAGGAAAAACATTCGGCGATCCCCAGAGGCGCAGCTGCTGGTTGAGCGCATTAAAATCGGCATCGTAGCGACCGGCGGCGAGATTGAACGTCGACTGGTGCGAAATGAAATCGAACCCGCTGCCGGGAGGGCCTGCGAACGCGGCTATCGTGAAGAAGCTGAAAAGCGAAAGGAAAGTTGTTTTCATAAACGTGTTTTAACGAGGTAAATGCAATACACGACTAAGTTGCAACTTTCCTGCGAAACACACCTTTCGTTATTCGATCGATCGCATTTCCCGGTCGGAGGATGGAAAAAATGACACGTTTGAAAACCACAAGCCCGGGCACGAATGCGATACAATCCGGAGCCGTTGGCTGCTTTATTTTTTAATAAAGTCGCGGATGAAATACCACATGGCGGCGAAGACGGACGCCAGGGCCAGCACAAGGGTGAAAAGCGGAAATTTTACAGGATGAAAATGCGTGTCCAGCCATCGCCCGGCCAGTGTTCCGCCGGTGATGATGACGGCCATGTACGTACCCATCGAAAGGTACTTCGCGGCGCTGTTAAGCGGTTTTTTCGGCGAGTTCGGCTGCTGCGTGCTCATGCTGGATCTCTTTCACGACGCCGCCCATGCTGCAGGATCCGGAGAAGTCGGCGCCCGGTTCGATGGCCAGCTTGCCGGTAGAAATTTCACCGTTCACCTTCGCCGTTGCTTTCAGCGCGAGGAGCTCGGCCACGTTCACTTTGCCGCGGATGCTGCCCGATACGTCGGCATTCTGGCAAAGCACTTCACCTTCGATAGCGCCCGAAGGGCCAACCACCAGCTTGCCGCGCGTCCGGACCGTACCTTTCAACGTACCGTCAATGCGGATATCGCCGCTGGAAACGACGTCACCTTCAATCGAAGTGCCGGCGCCAATGATGTTCACCGTACCGCTTTCAGGAGAGGAGGTACGCGTGTTACCGTTGTTTTTGCTGAACATGGCTGTTGTGTTTTCGTAAAGCTAAGAAATTAGTATTGAGTATCTGGTATTGAGTATTGAGAACCTGGTATGGAGTGAGAAGGCGAACCTTCCAACATCTCAATACCCAATACTCTCGACTCAATACTATTTCTTCCCGAGGACGTTCTTTTCGAAGAAAGAGCGGTAGGTTTCGACGTTTTTGTCTTTGAAGAACAACGCGAAATTCTCCGTGGAGATCGCCATGACCTGGTAGCTGCCGGGAGTAAGCTCGGCAAAAATTTCGGGCTTCGACTTGAGGAGGTTGTAGTAATTCAGCGCTTCCGCTTTGTTCGCGAATTTCTTCACCATGATGCACTGGTGCTTGTTGTCGAGCACGATGCTGGTGATCGCCAGGTTGGAAGACGCGAACATGGAGTTATTGAAATCCGACAGCGCGATGCGGAATTTGTTCAGGTCGCCTTTGCCGGTTTCGACTACGACCATGTATTGGAATTCCACATTGTCGTTGGCCGTATACGCCGGGCCGGTCTGCGCATTCACTGTGTCCTTCGGTGCGCTGCTGTTGCCGCCGGTGCCGTTCTGCTTGTGGATGAAATCGAGCAGTGCCTGGGCCTGCGGGCGGATCGGATCTTTCGGGTAATTGGCGATGATGCGCGTGAGCTCCGCTTCCATGGCCGGCGTGCCCGACGTTTTGCCGAGGCTGACCGCACGGAGGTACGCGAATTTCGCCGCCAGCTCGTTCTTCCTGCCGAAGGTGCTGTCCGCCGTATTCGCGCGGCTGATCACCTGCGGATAATCCCGCTTCAGGTAAATGCTGTAGGTCGAATCGTAATACGCGTAGAGCTTGTCTTTTTCGCCTTGCGCCTGCACTTCGTAATCGGGGTTATTAATCAGCTTGGCGTATTCGCTTTCGGGATAATTGTTCAGGATGTAGAACTTGTGGCGGTCCGCATTCGCCTTGTCGAGCATTTTGTTGCCCGGCTTGTTGTCCGAATAAATCTTGTAGAGCTGGAAGTGGGCAGGCAGCGCGTATTTGTGCGAAGGATAACGTTTGCACAACGATTCGAACGCATCGGCGGCTTTCGTGTTGTTGCCCATCTGCTCTTTGTACAGCGTTCCGAGGTTGTACAGCGCATCCGCAATTTTCTCGTCCGACTGCATCTGCTGCGCGGAAGTGAACGGCAGGTTTTTCAGGTAATAGGCTCGCGAATATTTCCCGGTGGCAGCGCCTTTCGTGGAAGCCGTCGTCTTGACGGTGTCCTGCTCGTCATCGTCGTTGTCGTCTTCCACTACCGATTCCTTGTTCGCGCGGCGCCAGTTATCCTCGAGCTTGCGGTTGCCCCACTTGCGCGTGAATTCATTGACACCGAAAGAAATGTTCGACGGGTTGTAGAAGTAGAACATGCTGGCAGGACCGCCGGCATTGTTCTGGTTATTCTGGCCGAGACCGGTGCCGCCGCCGCCCTGCTGCTGTTGCTCGAGCGCTTCTTTGCGGCGTTTTTCTTCCGCCTGCGCCTGTGCGATCAGCTTGTCGATGTACGGATACAGCTTCGTCGTATCGTTGCCGTACGTCTTAACGATGTTCTGCAGGCTGTCTTCCGTTGCAACGATATTAATGTAACGGACGAGCGTCGACAGGCTCTTGCGTTTTTCACTGATGGATTCGTACTGCGGATAATCTTTGGGCAGCACGTTCATGGTGCTGTCGTAATAGGCCTGCGCGTTTTTGTAATCGGTATCCGCGAAATACAGATCGCCGAGCGCAAGGTAAGAGAGGGCTTTCTGCTTGTTGTTGCCCATGCTCGTCGCTACCGACTGGCGGTAATAACCCATTGCGGCTTCGCGGTTGCCGGCGCGCATTTCCATCTGCGCCAGCGTGTAGTAGATCTGGTCCTGGAACTCGACGTTCTTGCCGTCCTTGAGCATTTCCTGCAGCTCTTTCTTCGATTCGTTGCGGCTTTTGGAGCTCATGCCGCTCAGGCGTGCGCGGGAAAGCTTGGCGTTGAAAAGCATATCGTACTGCGGGTGCAGCGAGATCACTTTCGCATACGCATCGTACGCATCTTTTTCTTTGCCGGTCTTTTCGTAGAGCTGCGCCAGGATGTAGGTGTAACGCGCGAGCGTCTTTTTGCTTTTCGTCAGCTTGATCGCTTCTTCGAGATTCTTGATCGCGTTGGGATAATTGCCCGTATGCATGTAGAGATCGGCGTACGTGGCTTTGATATCCGCTTCGAGGCGGGGCGGGCAGGCTTTGTCGTTGGCGATCACGTCCAGCAGCGACTCCGCTTCGGTATACGCGTTCATCTCGACCTCGGTGCGGGCCTTCCACATGATGGCGTCGTAACGGATCGGGAACTTCGAATATTTCTGGATGAGGTAATCGAAGATGTCGATCGCCGCGAGGTATTCTCCTTTGTAATAATGCGCCTGGCCGATGATCAGGTAGTTGTCGTCGATCCACTTGACGGCGCCGGGAATCTCTTCGGCCTGCGCGGTGCTGCGTTTCGGTTTGGGCTTGGTAATGGCGTGCTTGTCGATGACCGACGTCGATTTCTTGATCGCTTTTTCAAGATCAGTATAGCAGCCTTTCGTTTCAGTCGAATTCGGCAGGCGGAAGATCGGCAGCAGCTGGGAGTAATCGTCCACGTACGACTTCTCGATCTTCGATTGCGCGTCTTTCATGCTCTCGCGGGCATAGAAATAGCCGTTGTAGCGAGAGGTCATGTTATGGTAGGCCCTGTTCATGAACTTGTTCTTCGACGTAGAGCAGGCCACGACGAATGCAAGCGCAAAAAGCAGAATGGCGATATGGTAGGAGGCGATTTTTTTCACCGGGAAATTCAATAGTCCGCAACGGGGTAAACGCCGGGAAAGCAAAAATAGTGTTTCTGTCGTTCCTGAAGACGTGAAATTCTGTGAAGGTTGCCTGTGTGGGAAGGGCGGAGGCTTCGGGAATTGGTGGTGGTTGTGGTAAATGATGCAGCGTTGAGGAGAAGATTCGGTCATTCGGTAAGTCGGTCATTCGGTTTGTGCAATCGGGAGAAGGAAGAATTCCGATGGGAAGGTTGGTGGGTTGTCCGTCACATTACTACCAATGACCGACAACCGACCGACTGACCGACTGACCGAATTACCGAATGCCCCGCTATCGTTTCAGGGAATTGAAACAGCAGCCTGTATTCCAATCCCCTCCTGGAGTCCACCATCCGACCGTTTTATTGCGATATTTGTTTTCCTGCTGAAAATGGCCCCGGAGAAACAACAACGGAAGCTGATCGACCGCCTGCGCAACAAGTACAGGCTGGTGGTGATGAACGACGACACGTTCGAGGAGCGGTTTTCCCTGCGCCTTACGCCGATGGGATTCCTCATTCTCATTTCCGTCGTTACCATCATCATGACCGCGCTGGTCGTCAGCCTCGTGGCTTTTACGCCGATCCGCGAATACATTCCCGGTTATGCCGATGTGGGCATGCAGCGCAAGCTGATCGATCTGAATTTCAAGGCGGATTCGCTGGAGAAATCGCTGAAGGCGCGACAGCAATACATGGATAATCTTGCATTGATCCTTTCCGGCCGCGATTCCGCCGAGCACCCCGCCAACCCGCGCGACTCCACGAAAAAATTCACCAACCTCAACTTCAAGCCTTCCGCCGCCGACCTCGCCCTGCGCGACAGCATCGAGCAGATGGACCAGTACGCGCTTTCGTTCGACGTGCGCCACCGCGGAGGCATTGCCGGGTTCTTCTTTTTTGTTCCGGTACAGGGAACGGTCAGCAACGCCTTCAATGCTGCGGAAGAACATTACGGCGTCGACATTGCCGCGCAGGATGAAAATGAGCCGGTACGCGCCACGCTCGACGGCACGATCATCTCCGCCAACTGGACTACCGACGACGGTTACGTGATCCAGGTGCAGCATTCGAACAACATGATCTCCATTTACAAGCACAACGCCGCGCTGCTCAAAAAAACCGGCGACTACGTCAAAGCAGGCGATCCCATCGGAATTGTCGGCAGCTCCGGCGAGCAGATCAGCGGCCCGCACCTGCATTTCGAGCTCTGGTACAACGGCGCCCCCATCGATCCGCAGGACTACATGGTTTTCTAAAGCTCTTAAGTGCCCTCAAGTGTCTTAAGTGGTAGCTTCCCACGCGCAGCCCCCCATCTGAAAAACCGAATCCCCATGCGAATTCCCCTCCTTCTCCTCGCAACTGCTTTTTTCCTCCTCCACTGCAATCCTTCCCCCAGAGAAAACTGGTCGCACAATATTGATTCCATGGTCGGCGCTGATACCGTGAAAGAAAATGTCACCTGGAAAGATGCGCTCGGCGAATTCGAAGGCAACGGCTGCACGGTAACGCTGGAATCCATCTCCGAAGAAGAATACGAAGAGGCGATGGACCGCACCTCCTGGAATGCCGGCGCTGCGGATAAAGATTCCGGCGTCGCCTACCATTGGGCCGATTCGACGCTGTTCCTCCATCTCGCGAACGGGAAAATGGCGGAATACAAAACGCACACGAATGCCGACGACGGCTACATCGATTATTCGAATCCGGATCGCATCGGCCCGACGGATTATTTCTTCCTGCAGGTTATGTATTACGAAGACGGCGAACGAAAAATCGTCAGCGGAAAAGACGGAAAAGAAATCAGCGCCATGGAATCGCCGCTGCTTTCGCCCGATCACTCGCTGCTGCTGGTGTATGCGCAGGGCAACGAGATGGAAGGCGTTGCAGGAGGATTGCAGCTCGTGCGGCTCGGCGATGCTGCGACGGAGATTTTCAACAAAACGTTCGACGACTGGGTGCCGGGTGATATGAAATGGGTGGATGATAACACCGTTTATTTCAAACAATACACGAGCCAGCAAACCGATGAAGAACCGGCGCCGCGTTATGTGAAAATGACGATCCGTAATTAATTCGCGCAGGGAGCTTTCAGCTTTTTCAATTCAGCGTTTAATTGCTTTTCCGAAAATTTTTGCTGGCCGTTCAATCCTATTCCGGCTTCCACATTGGCGATAAAAGCCTGTCGTTCCTTTTCGTTTTTCCAATGACAAATCAGGTCATCCACGAGCGCTGTTTGCGATAACCAGCAGGATGCGCATACTGAAGGAATGGTTTCATCTGCCGAGCCGGAAACCCACGGAAGCGTCCGGACAAATACGCAGAATAAGCTACTGTCAGGATGCAATGCGAAAGATTCGCCCAGCGTCATTATTGCAGGAATATATCGTCCCTCCGAAATATTTTCCAGTGAATTCCTCGCCGATAAATAGACCGGATAAGGTCCGTTTAACGACTTGTCCAGCTCTTTTTCCGCAGCGATCGTAGCGTCAAATGCTGCAAGCAGCAAACGTTGTTGTTCCTCTTGCGGAAGTGAATTGAACAAGCGAATGCGCGATTTATGCAGGAAGCCTTGCTTGCCTGTCGAAGAATTCATTACGCTGATCCATTGCGGTGAAGTATCCCCGGTGCAATAGAAAAACCAATCTTTTTTCACCGTATCGATCACCGGAAACTCTTTCCCTTTTCCGGAACGGATAAACGAATAACCGTCCGGATCGTTGATTACCGCTAAAGTCCACGACTGACTGTAACAATGAAAAGACAACGCGGTCAGCAAGGAAAGAAGCACATTCTTCATGTGATAAAAATATTTCCGGTCAAGAATAAAATTCCGCCAACTGAAAAGCCGTCCGGAATCAACCCACAACCGCAGGATTAGCCGGATTTCTGAAAGCTGTCTGCCGCACGTATCTTTGCCCCAATGTCCTCCCAACCCAATCGTATTGCTATTCTCGGCAGCACCGGCTCCATCGGCACGCAGGCGCTCGACGTCATCGCGGCGCATCCCAATCGCTTCGTCGTGGAAGTGCTGGCGGCCGGCAACAACGCCGATCTGCTCATTCAACAGGCGCTGAAATTCAAACCGAACGTCGTCGTCATCAACGAGCTTTCCCATCTCGCGAAAGTGAAAGACGCGCTGCTCGACGAAGGCATCAAAGTGTATGGCGGGGAAGCGGCGCTCGCGGAGGTTGTGCAAATGGAAAGCGTCGACATGGTGCTGGCGGCGATCGTCGGTTATGCGGGATTGCGCTCGACACTCGCGGCGATCAAAGCAGGAAAACAGATTGCGCTCGCCAACAAAGAAACGCTCGTCGTGGCCGGCGATATCGTCACGGCGGAAGCGAAAAAATACGGCGTCAATCTTTACCCGGTCGATTCGGAGCACTCCGCAATTTTTCAATGTCTCGCAGGAGAATTTCATAACCCGCTCGAGAAAATTTACCTCACGGCTTCCGGCGGACCGTTCCGCGGAAAGAAACGCGATCAGCTGGCGCACGTCACGAAGAAAGAAGCGCTGAAACATCCGAACTGGGAAATGGGCGCCAAGATCACGATCGATTCCGCGACGCTGATGAACAAAGGTCTCGAAGTGATCGAAGCGAAATGGCTTTTTCATTTGCAGCCCGAACAGATCGACGTGATCGTGCATCCGCAGAGCATCATCCACAGCCTCGTGCAGTTCCGAGACGGCAGCATGAAAGCGCAGATGGGCCTTCCCGACATGAAGCTGCCGATCCAGTATGCGTTCAGCTACCCGCAGCGATTGCCTTCCGATTTCCCGCGTTTTAATTTTCTCGATTATCCGTCGCTCACCTTCGAAAAGCCGGATACGGAAACGTTCGTTTGTCTGGCCATTGCGCAGGAAGCGATGCGCAAAGGAGGAAATGCCGCCTGCGTGATGAACGCCGCGAATGAAATTGCCGTGCAGGCGTTTTTGCAGGACAAGATCGGCTTCCTGCAGATCGCAGAAGTGATTGCGTCTGCATTGGAGAAATCTTCGTTTGCAGAAAAACCTTCGTACGAAGATTACGTGGCGAGCGATGCCGAAGCGCGGCGGATCGCGGGTGGTTTAATTGCCGGTTAACCGCAATTGCGCTGTTAAAAATTTCAAATTTCCCTGCGAAGCCTCTGCGTCCTCTGCGCCTCTGCGGTAACCCATCCACGCGCAGCGGTTTTTATCCCTATTTTTGCGGGTAACGTTTTGACGCCTTGCTGCCGTATCGTCGCGCAGCCAAAACGCAAAAACACCTCGTAAACCGCACGCCACTCAGTGATCAAGTTCACGCTCTTTTTCCTCAGCCTTTCCCTGCTCATCATTCTCCACGAGTTCGGACATTACATCACCGCACGCTGGTTCAAAGCGAAAGTCGACAAGTTCTACCTCTTCTTCGATTTCCTTTTCCCGTTCCCGGGCGTGATGAAATTTTCGCTGTTCAAGAAAAAGATCGGCGACACGGAATACGGTCTCGGCTGGTTTCCGTTCGGCGGCTACGTCGACATTGCCGGCATGATGGCCGATCCCGAAGAGAAAGAGCCGAAAGCGCCCGAGCCGCACGAGTTCCGCGGCAAAAAACCGTGGCAGCGACTGATCATTCTCGCAGGCGGCGTAACCGTCAATTTCCTGCTGGCGATCGTTATTTACAGCATGCTGGCCTGGGCCTGGGGCGATGATCGTTTGCCCGCAGCCAATGCGAAATACGGCGTGATGTGCGATACGATCATGCTCAACATGGGACTGCAGGACGGTGATAAGCCGATTGCCGTAGACGGCGTTCCGATCGACGATATTCAGCATGCGAACGCTTCCATGATCCTCGATGATCATCACGGCATCACAGTGGAGCGTGACGGTAAAACAGTAAACATCCCGCTGAAGGAAGGCATCGGTTACCAGGTGATCGAAAAAGAAGATCAGCATGCCTTGTTCCAGCCGCTCATTCCTTTCGTGGCCGACAGCGTTATTGCCGGAGATCCCGCCGAAAAGGCCGGCCTGCAAAAGGGCGACAGCATTGTTACGCTGAATAACGACACGTTGCCGATGTTCCAGCAATTTGCGGCCCATCTTTCCCGTTTTAAGGATAAGAAAGTGACCGTAGGTTTTTATCGTAACGGCAAATACATGACCGCAGAAGTGAACGTCAACAAGGATGGAAAAATGGGTGTCGCTCCGGCGGACATGGATCGTTATCTCACGTTCGTTCACACCGACTACAACTTTTTCCCTGCCTGGGGCCGCGGATTTTCAAGAACGACGGAAACGCTTTCGAATTACGTGAAGCAGCTGAAGTTTCTCTTCACCAAAGCGGGCGCAAAAAAAGTCGGCGGTTTCGGTTCCATCGGCAAGCTCTTCCCGTCGACCTGGAACTGGGAAGCGTTCTGGGAAATCACGGCAATGCTCTCCGTCATTCTTGCGTTCATGAACCTGCTGCCGATCCCGGTGCTCGACGGCGGTTACATTCTCTTTGTGCTCTGGGAAATGATCACCGGCAAAAAGGTCAGCGATAAATTCATGCAGAAGGCATTGACCATCGGCATGTATTTCGTGCTGGCATTGCTGCTGTATGCGAACGGAAACGACATTTTCCGCGCGCTGACGAAATAATGGCACTGCTCTTGTAAAATGAGAAGCATGAATAACCCTGTGATGATTTACGATTTACGATTTACGACGTACAATTTTAAAATCGTACTTCGTAAATCGTACTTCGTAATTTTTTTACTGCTGCTTCCTTTTGCCGCCGTCGCGCAATCCACGACGCGTACCGACGGCACGAGCACCACACCGGTGAAATCGGCGAAGACGAAAGTGCTCGTTATTCCGTGGGAGCCGCGCATGTTCAACTGCAGCTCCGACATCAGCCGCGCGATCAACAGCGAAACCGGGCAGAAGTATCCGCAGATGCAGGAAGCGCTTCGTAAAGGCATGGTCGATCAATTGAAGAAAGCATTCGGCCCCACCTGCACGGTAACGTCGCTCATCGACGATACGGCGAAAATGAACAAGGACCTGCATTACGTGTACACCTGCACCTCGATGTCGTATACGCCGGTGAATTTTCCGCTCAATCCCACGAAAGCCGATTCCGCGAAACTGAAGCAGCAGAAGGGCGTGCAGAAAGGACAGATCCAGGCGGAAGAGCCCGAGGTGGAGAAGTTCATGAACACGATCGTGCTCAGCCCGAACCTGCTCGGTTACCTCAAGAAAAAATACGGCGCGGATTACGTCGTTTTCATCAATGAGATGGACATGGACAACGACCTCGCCGGCGATCCGTACAACCTCAGCGGAAAACAGGATTTCAACCGCATCGCTACCGCGCACTGGACGATCTTCAATACGAACGACGGCAAGCGCGTGGCAATGGGAAAAACGAAATCGACGTTTACGTCCACTACCAATTCCCCGAAGAAGATCATCGACGGCGCCTTCAGCTCGATCGCGTCGCAGATGTATTCGAAGTTCACGGTGGGAATTAAGCCGAAACAGTAAATATTCGCCGCAGAGGCGCTGAGGACGCAGCGTTTTTCTCCGCATTCCCTGCGCCGCTGCGGCAATTTTTAACACCGGTGCCGTGTAACAAACGTCACCGGCCGCACCCCGCTTTTTCGTACCTTTACGCTCCTTAAAAAACACATCCATGGCCCAGGTTATGACTGACACGTTCGGCATCGCGGAGGCGCTCAAAGCGCTTGGCATTAACGAACTCAATTTTGGCGCTTCTACCGGTACGAATCACTGGAACACGAAAGGCGCAAAAGTAGAATCCTATTCTCCCGCCGACGGACAATTCATCGGCAGCACGAACCAGGCGACCGCCGAGGATTACGAAAAAGTAATGACCGCTGCCACCGAAGCGTTCAAAGTATGGCGCAACGTTCCCGCTCCCAAACGCGGCGAGGTCGTTCGCCAGATCGGTGACCAGCTCCGCAAATACAAAGAGCCGCTGGGCAAGCTCGTTTCCTACGAAATGGGCAAGTCGCTGCAGGAAGGTCTCGGCGAAGTGCAGGAAATGATCGACATCTGCGATTTCGCGGTCGGCCTTTCCCGCCAGCTGTACGGCCTCACGATGCACAGCGAACGCCCGAAGCACCGCATGTACGAGCAGTACCATCCGCTCGGCGTGGTCGGCATCATCTCCGCGTTCAACTTCCCGGTTGCCGTTTGGAGCTGGAACGCAGCCCTCGCCTGGGTGTGCGGCGACGTGTGCGTGTGGAAACCTTCTTCCAAAACGCCGCTCTGCGCCATCGCCTGCCAGAACATCATCGCGCCGGTGCTCAAGAAAAATAACGTTCCCGAAGGCGTGAGTTGCCTGCTCCTCGGCAATCCCGTCGGCGACATGATGAACCACGATAAGCGCGTACCGCTGGTGTCCTTCACCGGTTCCACGCGCATCGGCAAGATCGTTGCGGGCGCTACGGCGCAGCGTTTCGGTCGCAGCATCCTCGAGCTCGGCGGCAACAACGCGATCATCGTTTCGCAGCATGCCGATATGAGCATGGTGCTCGTCGGTGCGGTATTCGGCGCTGTCGGTACGGCCGGCCAGCGCTGCACCACCACGCGCCGTCTCATCATCCACGAAAGCATTTACGACAAGACGCTGGAAGTGCTGAAGAACGCATACGGCCAGCTGCAGATCGGCAACCCGCTTGACGCGAAGAACCACGTCGGCCCGCTGATCGATAAGAAAGCGACGGAAGATTATCTCAACGCCATCAAGCGCGCGAAAGAAGAAGGCGGCAAGATGGTGGTGGAAGGCGGCGTGCTTTCCGGCGACGGCTACGAGAGCGGCTGCTACGTGAAGCCCTGCATCATCGAAGCGAAAAACAATTTCCACATCGTGCAGGAAGAAACGTTCGCGCCGATCCTCTACGTGATGAAATACAAAACAATGGAAGAAGCGATCGACATGCAGAACGGCGTTCCGCAGGGGTTGTCCTCTTCGATCTTCACGTCGAACATGCGCGAGATGGAACAGTTCCTTTCGCACGACGGCTCCGACTGCGGTATTGCGAACGTCAACATCGGCACGTCCGGTGCGGAGATCGGCGGCGCATTCGGCGGTGAGAAAGAAACCGGCGGCGGCCGTGAGTCGGGCTCCGATGCGTGGAAAGTGTACATGCGTCGCCAGACGAACACGATCAACTACGGATCGCAGCTCCCGCTTGCGCAGGGCATCGAGTTCAATATTTGATTGAAATAAAAAAAGATTGCCGCAGAGGCGCAGGGAACGCAGAGAAAGATTTGCTTTGCGGACTTTGCGCCTTTGCGATTTAAAACGTCATTATGGAATATGCAGGATATTTTAATAACCATTCCTTATTCGTATTCGCATATTCGTACCCATTCGTAATTCGTAATCCGTAAATTTGAATATGCAGCTTTCGCGCAAATTATTCTGGGATGTCAACTACGACACGATCGACTGGGAGAAAAATTACCAGTGGGTGATTTGTCGTGTACTGGATCGCGGTGGACTGAACGATTGGAATGAAATTCGTCAACATTATGGTTGGCCCAAAATTCTTGAAGCGGCGAAAAGCGCCCGCTATCTTTCTAAAAAAACAGTTTATTTCCTCAGCGCTGTTTTTAATGTTCCGCTAACTGAATTCCGATGCTACAACCTGATGCAGTCCCAGGCGGAACACTGGATCTATTAAAGCACCTGGCTTCAATGCCTGCCTTAAAAGGATTTCGCCTTGTCGGTGGAACTTCTCTTGCCTTACAGATTGGCCATCGCTTATCCGTCGATCTTGATTTTTTCAGCGATGAGAAAAAAGATATCGCCCGCATCAGCGATGAGCTGCTACAGGAAGATGGAATGACATTAAAATCAGAATCTTCCTATGCGCTTTTCCTGGAATACAAGAATGTAAAAGTAGATGTGTTGAATTATCCGTATCCCTTTATCACGGCTCCTTTGGTTGAAGATGGTATTACTTTATGCCATACCGATGACATTGCAGCGATGAAGTTGAAAACGATCATGAACCGCGGCGCTAAAAAAGACTTCTACGACATTTTCTTTTTGCTGGAACGATATACATTGCCCGACATGATCGGGAAGTTTGCAGAGAAGTATAAAAACATTGAGCCGGTTGCACTTTATAAAAGTCTTACCTATTTCGAAGATGCCGAAATGCAGGATGAGATTGTGCCGCTTCGTAATCGCTCGCTGACCTGGGCGCAGGTAAAAGAGAGGCTTATCGACGAAGCGCGCAAATTGTTGTTATAGGTTATCTTCTCAATTGCTACGGCCAGGATTGAACTGGTTGACGACGTTTGCGTGATTGGTATTCGCATCGGTTAGTCTGCGTAACAGGAACCCGGAAGTGAAATAACTTAGATGAAAATTCCACTCATGAAAAAATTGTTTTTCCTCCTGCTGCTTTTCCCGGTAACGAACATCGTTGCAGCTGACCTGTTGCGCACCGGCGAATGGCGCGGCGTATTGCAACTGAACGATTCGACGGAATTGCCGTTCTCGTTCACGATCACAAAGGGGAAAACTCCTGCGAAAGAATTTTTTGTGTTGACCATTCACAATGCGGAAGAACGGATTCCCGTCGAGCAATTGGTCGTCACGAACGATTCCGTGAACTGGCGCATGCCCGTCTTCGATTCCTGGTTCAAATGCAAATACGAAAGCGACACGACTTTTTCCGGAACGTTCTACAACCGCGCAGCCAGTCGTCCGTATGAGTTGAAGTTTCGTGCGGAGTACGGGAAAAAGCGCATCGGTTTCGACAATTCTTCGTTTGGCGGATTTGAAAAGATCCATGACGTAAACGGAAAATGGGAATGTACCTTCAGTCCCGGCACTGCCGACAGCAGCAAAGCCATCGGTATTTTCAAGCGCAATATGCAAGGCGTTGTGACGGGGACTTTTCTCACGGAAACCGGCGACTACCGTTATCTCGAAGGAGAAGAATACGGTAATGAGCTCATCGAAGTTTCTTGCTTTGACGGTTCGCATGCATTCCTGTTCAAAGCGCGGTGGCAGGACGACGGCACGCTGAAAGGGCAGGCGTTTTACGGTAAATACGGTTACGAAACCTGGGAAGGAAAGCCGAATAAAAAATTCGAATTGCGCGATCCTGAAAAGCTGACGTGGGTAACGGACAGCAACAACGTGAATTTTACGTTCACCGATCTCAACGGAAAACCGGTGTCGCTTTCCGATCCGCAATTCAAAGGGAAAGTTGTCATCGTGCAGATCATGGGAAGCTGGTGCCCGAACTGCATGGACGAGACGAAATGGCTCGCCGGCGTTTACAAAAAATACCAGCCGAAAGGATTGGAAGTCGTAGCGCTCGCCTACGAACGCAGCAGCGACACCAGTGTTGCGAACGCGAACATCCGTCGATTGAAAATGAAATACGGCGCCGATTACACGTTCCTCAACACCGGCAAAAGCGGAAGAGACGCCGCGTCTGCAAGCTTACCGTTCCTCAACGGCATCATGTCTTTTCCCACAACGATCTACATCGATCGCAACGGGAAAGTGCGCAAAGTCTACACCGGCTTCAACGGTCCTGCAACGGGCGTGCAGTATGAAAAAGATACGGCGGAAGCGTTGCGTTTTATTCAGCAGCTGCTGGCGGAGAAGGTCAAGTAACTCGCCAGGACTTTTTCAGTTTAGAAAATTCAGCAGTTTCAATTTAGGTTTAGGGCATTCGGAAATTCGGTCATTCGGGAATTCGTGTATCAGGAAAACACAGAGCCTTGGTTTCCGGCGAACATAAATTACTTTTTTGTAGCCGACCGACCGGCAACCGAATGTCCGAATGACCGAATGCCCGACAGCAGCCGCTGAAAAAATATAACGCCTCCCCATAAACGCAATTCTCAAAAAAAGCAGAAGAGACTCCCTCGCCCGGAAATCTCTTCTGCAGCTAACCAAACCACACTGCTTACTGGAGGAGAGAGACGTGTCCCGTGAAGCGGTGCAACTTTCCCTGGAAATCTTTTACTGCGATTTTATAAACGTAAACGTCTTGCTGTGCGACATCCGAACCGTCGCGTGCATGACCGTCCCAGCCCTCATTAATATTGTGCGAGGTGAAGATGAGATTGCCCCAGCGATCGTACAGCTGCATCGAGAATTCCGTGATCTCGTTGCCGTACGCATACAGCACGTCGTTCTTGCCGTCGCCGTTCGGTGTGAAAGCATTCGGAACGTAAATCGTGAATTCCGGGTTGACGATGATCGGCATTTCCGTCGTGTCGGTGCAACCGCCGAAGGAAGTCGCGATGAGCCGCGCGTTGTAAGTGCCGGGACCGTTGTACTGGTGCGAAGCGTTCGTGGACGTCGCCGTCGTGTTATCGCCAAAGTCCCAATCCCAGCCGATCGTGTTGCCGGAACAGGTGCTTGTGAATTCCACCGCAGATTCCAGCTCGGAAATTTCATTGTCCGAAACTACGAATCCTGCGACGGGCGAATCGAACACCGTCACATTTGCTTGCGTCGTCGTGGTGCCGGTGCAGCCGAACGGTGAAGTGAGTGTAAGGCTGACAGTGTAAATGCCGGTGCCCAGGTAATCGTGCGAAACGTTGTTGCCGACACCGGTGCTCGCATCACCGAAGCTCCATGCGTAGCTGCAGCTGCTGTTCGTCGGATCATTGTCGGTGAACGTCAGCGGAACGTGATCACAACCGGTTGCGGATTGCGGATCGATCGTAACGACCGGCAGCGGATGAACGACGATTGCAACAGTTCCCGTAACGGAAGTTCCGCATACGTTCGTCACGTTCACCTGGTAATTCGTATTCGTCAGCGGCTGCACAGTGAACGGTCCGCCGCTCGTCCACGGCTGGTTGTTCCAGCTCCACGTCAGCGGGCCGGTGTTGCCGTTTACTGTTGCAGCGATATTCGTCGTTGCGCCTTCGCAGATGCTGGCGTTACCGAGCATCGTGAGATTGGCCGGCGAGAACTGGAACACGTCGATCGTGATCGAATCATTCGCGCTCGTGCATCCGTTTGCGTCGATCGCATGCACGATGTACGTTGTCACTGCGATCGGGTAAACGGTGTACGTAGAGTTGTTGCCGACGTTCGGGTTCCAGTTGTACGAATACGGACCCGTGCCGCCTTGTGCGCCTGCAGCAATCACGGCCGGTTGTCCCGGGCAGATCGTGTCGTTGCTGAACGCGGTGATCGTTACGGCGGTCGGTTGTGTGATCGTTACCGTCGAAACCGTTGCGCAGCCATTGGCATCCGTTACGGTCAGCGTGAAACTGCCCGCGCTCATATTCGCTGCGTTTGCTGCAGCTTGCGGAGGCGTGGTGTTCCAGCTGTAGTTGTACGGAGCCGTGCCGCCGTTCACCGAGGAAGTCGCAGTGCCGTTGCTGCCGTTGTTGCAGCTCACGTTCGTCGTCGACACAATCGAAGCGGAGAGCGGTGAAGGTTGCGTGATGGAAACCGCAGGCGTGATCACGCAGCCGTTCGCGTCGGTGATCGTCGCCGTATAATTTCCTGCGGCAAGGTTCATCGCGGTCGTCGTGTATTGCGCCGGGTTCGAATTCCATGCGGTAGCATAAGGACCGACACCGCCGGAAATGTTCACTTGGGCAGAACCATTCGTGCCGCCGTTACAGGTGACGGAAGTAATGCTCGTGTTCGCGACCAGCGCCGGCGGTTGCGTGATGCTGACGGAGGCTGTCGAAGTGCAACCATTCGCATCGGTGACGATCACTGCGTAAGCGCCGGCAGAAAGTGCAGTCGCTGTAGCGGTGCTTTGTGCGGGCGCAGAGTTCCAGCTGTAGACGTACGGCGCTGTTCCACCCGAAGCGGAAACGCTCGCCTGCCCGTTGCTTCCGCCGAAGCAGGAAACATCGTTGTTCACAAGCGCGCCGGAAGAAAGTGCGGACGCCGGTTGCGTAACCGTGATGGTTGCCGTCGTGATGCAGCCGTTCGCAGTGGTAACGGAAACGCTATACGTGCCTGCTGTAAGATTGCCGATCGTCGCCGTGTTGCCGCCGTTCGACCAGGCATACGTATACGGTTGCTGTCCGCCGTTCACATTCACAGAAGCGCTGCCGTTGTTGCCGCCGAAACATTGCACGTCGGTGAACGACGATTGAATGTTGCCGGGAGCAGGGCCTTGCGCAACCGTTGTGCTGTCAATGGAAATGCAGCCTGTCGCATCTGTTACCGTCACCGTGTAATTGCCCGCGGTCAGTCCGTTTGCATTCGCATTGTTGCCGCCCGAAGGAGACCACGCGTAATTATACGGACCGTTACCGCCATTTACAGTAACACTGGCTGAACCGTTCGAAGCGCCGCAGTTTGTTCCGCTCGACGTAAGGTTGAGGCTGAAACCAGTGACGGTGATGCAGAACGCGAATGTTTGCGATCCGGCATACGGACAAGCATCATCGCTCACAGTGATCGTGAAGCAATACGGAATGTTGCTGACGGCATTCGGTCCCGGTGTCCAGGAGAATGTTCCGACAGGCAGCGGTCCGCCGTTCGTGGTGAACGTTGCACCTGCAATGGCGCCGTTCCACGTCATCGTGATGTTCTGTCCCGCATCCGTATCGTACGAATCGATGTTGAAGTTAATGGCCGAGCCGGCGCAGGAGGTGAGGCTGTAGTTGTTCGTATTGTTGATGCCGGTGATGTAAGGAAGGTTGTTCGTGCACGTGATGGTGCGCACCTGGATATCGCGGATCACACTGCCGATGAGAATGCCGTTGCGCCATTCTTCGACACGTACCGCCATGACGGTCACGAGCACCTGCGTAGGATTCATGCAGATGTCGCCGGTAATGTTGTTGAAGGAAACTGCCGGGTTGGAAGCGAGCGGTTGTGTAGCAGAGTAAGGAGCGATATAAGTAACGAATGTTCCGGGACCGGTAGCAGGCGTTACGAGCGAGTAGGCGAGTGAATCGCCGTCGGGATCGACAGCGCCGTGGTTGAAGCAGTAGCTTTGTCCGGCGCAGATGAAAGGAACAGGAATGTTGGAGAAGGTGGGCGAGTTGTTGCAGGGCGCTGCAACGTTATTAAGGTGTGATTCGATGTAAATGTTTTGTCCGCCGGGATTGACGATGGTGTTGATCGCGGCGTTGCGACAGCAGAGTGAGAAAGCAAAGGTCCAGTCGGTGCAGGCTTGCGGCAGCGTAACGTTTCCCTCGTAGATCCATTCCTGTACACCCGGGTTGCTGCCCCCGTTGCAGACGGTCGTCATCTGGGGACAGATCGGCGTTACGTCGTTGCCTGTGCCGGCAATCGGGTTAAGCGTAACGGAGAAACTTTGGTTGCAGGTAGCAGAAGAAATATCAATTGAAACGGAACCGGGTGCTGTGGTGCCGGAGCAGTCGCGGTAAAATGCGAGCCGCAGCCGGTATTGGTTCCCCCCGAGGCAGGTGTAGGTAAGATCACCTCCTTGTGCGTGCGAAGCATAAGCTTCGGTATTCGTTTGTATGAAAGCGATAATGAGACAGGCGAGCAATTTCCATCCGCGTGTGTAGGCGTTTTTCATAGCAGACTCTCCTTTCAGTTTGGTTAACGATCAAAGAACTGCTCAGTTCAACGAAGCCCTTGCTGCGCGGGTTTCAGACGGGTTTTGCGCCGAATGTTAAATTGAAATTATTATTCATGCATAATAATTTTCAAAAGCGTTGGAAATCAATCAGCGGTAAGAAATAAGGAAAAGAAGTGCGGAAAAAACGAAACGAAAATATTTCTCAGGCGTATACTATGCTTGTGTGCACGAAGCCGGATGAGGCTTTGGAGAGGAAGAAAGAGGTGCTGTTATAGCGCAACAATTATCGTACCGTTGAGCTTCTTTTAATCATATTGTAATCTGTTTAACCGATGCGCACCCGATCACGCACACCGTTTAACCGATGCGTAAACCAATAACGCAAACGTCATCCACCTGCTCGTGCCCCGCTTTCCATTGATAAAAATTCTCTTCGAGCAACCGCTGCTGCTCGCCCATCGGTTTTCCGTACAACGAAACGATCACGTCCTGGAAACGGCGTGTCATGAATTTTTTTCCTTTGTCGCCGCCGAACTGGTCGGGATAGCCGTCGGAAAATAAGTAGAGGCAATCGCCGGGCTGCAGCGTGATCTCTTTTTTGCTGAACGGTTTTCTCGCGTCGAGCTGTGCGCCGCCGATCGGTTGCTTGTCGGGTGAAAGTTCGGTGAGTGTTGGTGCGCCGCTGCTGTTGCCGACAATGTACACAGGACGATTCGCACCGGCGTAGCTCAGCTGTCGCGTCGCCAGGTCGATCACGCAGAAGGAAAGGTCCATGCCGTCCTGCATCTGCATTTCGCTCGTGGCTACGTTCGACGGCTCGCGCGATTCCTGCTTCATGGCCTGGCGGATGCGCTGGTGCAGCAGGTCGAGAATTTCATCGGGCGCGGGCACGTTTTTCTCCAGCACGATCTCGTTCAGCAGCGTATTGCCGATCATGCTCATGAACGCGCCGGGAACGCCATGCCCCGTGCAATCCGCGCAGGCGATAAACGCTTTCCCGTTCTTCGAAACGAACCAGTAGAAATCACCGCTCACGATATCCCGCGGAATCCACGAAACGAACGAATCGGGCAGCAGCTTTTTGATTTCTTCCTGCCGCGGAAGGATCGCCTGCTGGATGCGCTTCGCATAATTGATGCTGGACGTGATCTCTTCTTTCTGCTGCGAGATCTGCGCATTCTTGAACGCGAGCTCGCTGTGGTGACGGCGCTTCATCGTATACATATAGAAAAGCGTTCCCGTCACCAGCAACCCGATCATGGATAGCGCGATGAAGAAGATCGTGTTGCGCTTGTTGCGTTCGTCGGCCGCCAGCTGCTCCGCTTTCGTCAGTCGCAATTGCTGATCGACTTTATCCAGCTCGTAATTTTTCTTCAGCGTATTGATGAGGTTGTTTTGCTCCGAGCCGTGCAGGCTGTCGTAAAGCGTATTGTACAGCCGGAGATAATGCAGCGACGATTCGAAATCTTTTTTCTGCTCGTACGCCTGGCTCATCTTGTGATAGATCGTCAGCTCGTCATCACGCGCGCCGATCGTTTTCGAGATGGCAAGACCCTGCGCATAATAATAAAGTGCGGAATCCACTTTGCCGGTCGCCGCGTACACTTCGCCGATCTCCACCAGCGCGCTCGACACGCCGTCGGGATGGTTCCCTTTGCGGTGATAGAACAACGCCTTGCGGTGGTAATACATCGCAGAATCGTAACGCCCGAGCTTCTGGAACAGCGAGCCCATGTTGTTGTAGCCCGTGCCGTAACGCGATTCCATCTGGTGTTCCAGGAATCCATCGATGGCGATGCGCTGGTAATACAACGCCGAATCGTAGTTGCCCATCTCCTGGTACATGCTGCCGATGTTGCTGATCACCGACGCTTCGAACTCTGCATTGTTCGCACTCGTGTGATTCATGGCGATCGCTTCTTTGTACTGCAATAGCGCGCCTTTCAGATCGCCCTGGCTGTAATAGATATTGCCGAGCGTCAGCTTGCACACCGCGATGCCGAACTTATCGTTCACTTCTTCCTGTCCTTTCAGCGAGCGGATCGTATAATCGGCAGCGGCAGGATAATCGGCTTTCTTATTGTAAACGTTCGCGATGTTGAGGTTCATCCGCGCCACGTTTTTCTTGTCGCCTTTCTGTTGCCACGTGGTCAGCGCCGAATCGTAATAGCTGATCGCTGCATTGTAACGTCCTTCTCCTTCGAGCGCCTGGCCGTACATATTGTATCCGCTTGCAAGACCGTGCATGTCGTCGATCTGCCGGGCCAGCGTCATTGCCTTCAGCGCAAATCCTTTTTGTCGTCCCGGATCGGTGAAACGGTATTCGCTGGAAAGCGTGTTGTAAATAAGCACGCGCTGCGTATCGGCCACATCACCGCTGAGCAACAGCTGCAGGCTGTCGATATTTCGCTTGTTCTGCGCCTGCAATCCTGCCTGGACGGCAAGAAGAAAAAACAACAGCAGCAGGATGCGGGTTTTCATGATCAGTTGACGCGGACGCCGATGACCAGCACGTCGTCGACCTGTTCCTGCTGACCTTTCCAGCGATGAAACTCTTCGAGCAAACGGCGGCGCTGCTCTTCGACCGGCAGCGTATGAATGTACAGCAGGAACTGGCGGAATTGATTGTACATGTATTTCTTTCCTTTCGGTCCGCCGAACTGATCGGCAAAACCATCGGAGAAAAGATAGATCATGTCGCCGGCGTCCAGCAGCATCGTCTGGTTGGTGTAATTGTCGGTGATGCCGTCGGTGTTGATGCCGATCGGGAACTTGTCGGCTTTCAGTTGCACGAGCTCGTTCTTCGTGATCACGTAAGCGGGATTGAAAACGCCTGCGTACTGCAGCTGCCGCGTGGCGGGATCCAGCGTGCACACGGCGAGGTCCATGCCGTCTTTCACGAGGCCGCCTTCATCCGATTGCCGCAGGAATTTGTTCACGCCGAAATCGAGATGATGAAGAATGTCGGAAGGTTTCGTGAGTTGCATCTCGTTCACGGCTTGCGTCAGCAGGTTGAAACCGATCACCGACATCAGCGCGCCGGGAACGCCGTGGCCCGTGCAGTCGACTGCTGCGAAGACCGGCATTCCTTTGCATTGTTCCACCCAATAAAAATCGCCGCTCACGACATCTTTCGGGAGATAAAGAATAAAACTGTCGGGAAGAATGCGGTGCACGAGCGAATCGGGCGGAAGGATCGAGTCCTGGATCTTCTTCGCGTAGTTGATGCTGTCGCTGATCGCCGTTTGGTGATGCGAAATTTCCGAGCGCTTTTTCTGCAGCAGTGATGCGGTTTGCGCTTCGTGTTTTTTGCCGAGCTCTTCCACATGTTTCACGTGCGCATTACGCAAACGGAAAATATAAACGAGCAGCCCGATCGTGATCAGCAGCAGCGTAGCCGACATCGTATCGCGCCACGTCCAGGAAGACTGCGGTGTTACCGTTTGCGCGAAGGCGATCGCCGGCAAAAAGAAAGCAAGGGAAGCGAACAGGCGTTTCATAGAAATCCTGAGTTAAGATAGCAGAAAACTGAGCATCCGCCGTTGCCGCTGTGGAGAAGTGGGGAATTTCTTGCCCGTTTTACTTCTGATGAAATCACTCATCCGTTGTTTCCTCCTTATGGAACAGTTGTTGAAGCATCAACGGCAGAAGCGCCTGAAAATAATCTCATGAAAACAAAAGCAGTAATCGGAATGCTTGGCCTGTTTGGCATCCTGCTTTCTTCCGCATGCCGGAAGGACGACAGGGAAAACGGGTATCTCCGCGTGCAAATGAAAGATGCACCGGCGCTCTACCAGCAGGTGAATGTGGATGTACAGCAGGTGCGCGTACACCTATACAACGGCAATTGGATCGATCTGCCAACTACGGCCGGCGTGTATGATCTGCTGACGCTGCAGAACGGCGTCAATGTCGTGCTGGTGAACCCGGCGCAGCTCCCGGTCGGACACATCGACCAGATGCGGCTCGTGCTCGGCAGCAACAACACGATCATGGTCGACAGCGTTATTTACCCGCTCACGATACCGAGCGGAAGTGAAAGCGGCGTGAAACTCAACGGTGACATCATCATTCCCGCGAATACGACGGTGACCGTGATGCTGGATTTCGTCGCGAACGAATCGATCATACAGGAAGGCAACGGCACCTGGAAAATGAAACCGGTGATCAACATTGTTCCTTAAAAAAAACGGCAGTCGGGTTCCGGGTAGGAAAGTTCAACCGATCCGGAACCCGATCACCAATACGTCATCAACCTGGCCGAGCGGTCCTTTCCATTCGAGAAAAGCATGCTCGAGACGACGACGCTGTTCCTGCATCGGCTGTTGATGGATCGCCAACAGCAATTGCTGGAATCGTTTCACCATGAATTTCTTTCCCTTTTCTCCACCGAACTGATCGGCATAACCGTCGGTCGAGAGATAAATGCAATCGCCTTTCTGCAGCTGCAGCGTGTGGCCTTTGAACTTGCGTTGCTCTTCCAGCTGATCGCCGGCGATGGAAAATTTATCCGCTTTGATCTCGTGAAAATCGTTGAGGCTGATGCGCCACAGCGGGCGATTGGCGCCGGCATATGAAAGCTGCATCGTCGCATGATCGATCACGCATAAAGCGATATCCATGCCGTCGCGCGTTTCACCGCCGGTGTCCTGGCGCAGGGCATGACGCACACCGGAATGCAGCGCTTCGAGGATGAGCTCCGGCGCTTCCGTTTTTTTCTCGATGACGATCTGGTTGAGCAGCGTGTTGCCGATCATGCTCATGAACGCGCCCGGAACGCCGTGCCCCGTGCAATCCACGCAGGCGATGAACGATTTGGTTTCCGTCGAAGCGAGCCAGTAAAAATCACCGCTCACGATATCACGCGGGCGGAAGAAGATGAAGGATTCGGGAATGATGCGAGCAATTTCTGCGTCGACGGGAAGGATCGCTTCCTGGATGCGCTGCGCGTAGGTGATGCTGTCGCGGATGTCTTTGAACGCGGATTCGAGCTGCTGCTTTTGCTCGACGACTTCGGCGGTGCGTTCATTCACGAGCACTTCCAGCTTTTCTTTTTGCAGGCGAAGACGACGCGCGCCCAATCGCACCGAAAGGAAAATGATGCCGATGAAGCCGAGCGCATAAAACGTGTACGCCCAACCGGTGCGGTACCACGGCGGAAGGATCGTGAACGTGCACGTCGCTTCCTGCGAATCCATGCCGAAAGAATTTGCTGCGCGCACGCGGAACGTATACGTGCCTTCCGGGAGGTTCGTGTATTCTTTTTCGAACGCCGTAGAATACTTCGACCAGCTCGTGTCGAAACCGTCGAGCCGGTAGGAGAACACGACTTTTTCATTGAACATGAAACACGGCGAGGCGAAACGGAAGCTGATCGAATTGTAGCGGTACGGAATTTCTTTTTCCAGCGTAAGCGTCGCTTCGTCGGTGCCGTAAAGCACCATCGAATCTTTCCCGATCTGCACGCTGCGAATCAGCGCCTGCAATTTCAGCGAAGTGTCGCGCAGGATGCCGGACGAAGAATGCAGCAGCAAATCGTTCGACATCACCCAGAGCGAATTGTCGGATTGCACGGTGCCGAACTGCACGCCGTTGTAACCGAACAGTCCGCCGAATTCGAACAGGTGCGAACGGATCTTCCCGTGATCTTCGCCGAAGAAAACGTACTGGCTCGTGTTGTTCTTGTCGAGGAAGAGCCGTGCATCGAACGGAGCCGTCATCCCGGAAAGATCGCCGTTGCAGATCCGCTCGAAAATTTCCGGCGCTTCGAAAAAGCAAACCGAATTGTCGCCTTTGTCTTTCGACGGATCATACGTATAGCAGCGTGTCGTGGAAAAGAAATACACCGCATCGCCGATGTTCACCGGGAAATATTCATCGCGCTTCATGCCGCGCAGCGTATCGTAATTCGTAACGGAAATGGAGCTGTCGCCGATGCCGAAAATGATGTGCTGGATATTTTTGAAACGGTTCACCGTCCAGATATCTTTCTTTCCCGGTTGCGTTTTGCAATCCATCACGTGGCTCATGCGCAGGATCTCTTCACCGGGCATATCGTAATGACGAATGATCTGCGGCAGCGCATGATCTTGCGTGCGCAACACTGTGAGACCTCCTTTTTCTCCCGTAACGACCAGCGGTGTGCCGGGCACGTTGCGGATCACGTCGGTGTAAAATTCGTTCGTGAATACCACGTTGTCGTTTTCCAGCCGCGCCAGGCCCATGCTCGTCGCGAGATACAGCTGGTCATCGATCACGGCCAGGTCCCACACTTCCGTTTGCAATCCGCCGACGCGCGTGAAACGGACGCTGCTGCCTTCGCCGGGTTTCGCTTTTTCCTGCAGGAACAAACCTTCCGTCGTGCCGAGGTATTGCGAGCCGTGAAAATCGATCGACAAATTCAGCGTGCCGTAGAAACCGGATTTGTCATCGAAGAAAAGCACCGGGCTGTTGTAAGAGATGCAGCTGATGCCGTTGTTGTGCATCGCCCAGAGATTTTTCTCGCGGTCGAGGAACAGCGCTGAGATCGACACGTCCGACATGCCCGACGTTTTGTTGATGATCTCTTTCAGTTGCAGATCACGCGAATAAAAACCGATGCCGGTGCGCGTGTTGACGGCGATCATCGAGTCGTTCACCCAGATGCAGCCGAGCACGCTGGCGTTGAGCAGGAAGCTGTCGCTCATCACAGGTTGATACAGCGAGCCGTTGGCGGGTTGGTCGCTCATCGTGTAAAATCCTTTTTCGCCGGTGAGCACGAGCTGCTGGTGCGGTTTCCACGGAATGACGCCGAGGATACGTTCGGTGCCGAAAATTTCTCCGCCGGGCGTGAGCGACAAGACGCTGTCGTTTTTTAATTCGACGAAACCGACGTTGCGCTGGCGGATGAATAATTGATTGCCGACCGGAAATGCGAAAGCGAACGTTTTGTTTTCCGGCGCTTCGATGATGCGGATGATCTTCTTGTCTTTCACGACAAAGATCCGTTCCGAAGCCTGGAAATAAACGCAGCCGTCGAGCACATACACTTTCCAGACGTCGGAAAATATTTTTGCATTTCCACTGAGCGAATCGGACAATGAACGGTAACGCAATTTGCCGTCGGCGCGGCGCTCGAGGTAACCGAATTCGCTGACGGCGCCGATGTACATCGTGTTGGTCGCGGAGTCGAGCACGATCTGGCGGTTGGCGGCGCCGGGACGAACCGGAACCGTTTCCCATTGCTGGCCGTCGTACACGTACACGGAAGAAGTGCCGGCGAAATACATCACGCCGTTCTTGTCCTGTGAAGCCTGCCACACCTGGTTGAAGCCGCGGTAATCGGAAGGAAGATAGTTGTTGATGAAATGACCGCTTCGCTGCGCTTCCGTCGTGAGGAAGGCGAGTGAGAAGATCAGCAGCAGCAATCGGCGGATGCTCATTTCGATTTCTCCAGCGCTTGTTCGATATCGTTGGCGATGTCGGTGATATGTTCCAGCCCGACGGAGATGCGCACGAGCCCCGGCGTGATGCCGACAGCAAGACGTTCCTGTTCGGTGAGCTTCGCGTGTGTCGTCGATGCGGGATGTGTTACTGTCGTGCGCGTGTCGCCGAGATTCGCGGTGAGTGAGCACATGCGGATGTTGTCGAGGAAATTACGGCCGTGCTTCAATCCGCCTTTCAGCTCGAGCGCGATCACGCCGCCGCCCGCGCTCATCTGCCGGCGCGCCACTTCGTACTGCGGATGCGAGAGCAGGAACGGGTATTTCACTTCCGCAATATCCGGGTGATGCTGCAGCATGCCGGCGAGCTTCAGCGCATTTTCCGAATGGCGTTCCATGCGCAGGTGCAGTGTTTCGAGGCTCTTCGAAAGGATCCACGCGTTGAACGGCGAGAGCGAAGGTCCCGTGCTGCGGCAGAAGCTGTAGACTTCTTTCACGAGCTCTTTTTTGCCGAGCACGGCGCCGCCGAGCACACGTCCTTGTCCGTCGATGAACTTCGTAGCGGAATGCGTGATGAGGTGCGCGCCGAATTGTGCGGGCTGCTGCAGCGCCGGTGTGGCGAAGCAGTTGTCGACGTTCAGCAAAATGTTGTGCTTGTTCGCGAGCTGGCCAAGCCATTGCAGATCGATGATGTCGAGCCCGGGATTCGTCGGCGTTTCCACGAAGATCATTTTCGTCTCGGGGCGAATGAGACCTTCCCAGGTTTCGGGCTTGTTGATATCGGCGTACGAAAATGTGATGCCCCATTTCGGGAGATACTTCGTGATCACCGTGTGCGTCGATCCGAAAATGGAGCTGCACGCGAGCAAATGATCGCCCGCTTTGAGGAACGCCATGAACGAAGCGAACACCGCGGCCATTCCCGAAGCCGTTGCAAAACCATCTTCCGTTCCTTCGAGCGCGCACATCTTGTCGATGAACTCGCGTTGGTTCGGATTGGAGAAGCGGCTGTAGATGTTGTCGTGGTTCTCATCCGCGAAAGTCGCGCGCATGTGTTCCGCGTCGTCAAACGTAAAGCTCGACGTCAGGTACAGCGGCACGGAATGCTCATGCACCTGCGTCTGTTCGGATTGAATGCGGATGGCTTTGGTTTCGGGTCTCATGATTTCAATTTAGCGACTGTAGTCATGCTGAGTAGCGGAGCGTATCGAAGCGTGGCTACAGTGTTACACCATTCACCCGCGTTTCCCACGTGATCTTCGCGCCGGCCTTTTCGAGCGTTTGTGAAACGGAACAATATTTTTCCATCGAGAGCTGCACGGCGCGTTTTGCTTTTTCAGGATCGATCTTTCCGTCGAGGTGATAGATGATGTGGATCGTTTCCCAAAGCGAAGGCTCTTTTCCTTTTTCGCGTTCGCCGTCGATCTCCATTCGGAAATCCGTAACCTCCTGCCGCTGCTTTTTCAGGATGAGCACGATGTCGATGGCGCTGCAGCCGCCCACTGCCATCAGCAGCGCCTGCATCGGACGAACGCCTTTGTCGTGCCCGCCGATCTCCGGGTTTGCATCGAAATGCATCGTGACGCCCTGTTCGTTGCGGGCTTCGAAATGGAAGGCGTCGTCGAGACGCTGGAGGTTTACTTTCATGTGTTACGGGAAAGTCAAAGATAGAAAATCGAACCGGCTGTGTGCCTGCGCGCGCGGTTACCACTTGTTAACGGTTATTCAACGGTCTTGCGCCGTATTTAGACGTAACTTTAAAATCTTCACAATGCTTATTGATTAAAATCTATTTATGGAACAAGTGGCCATGCAAAAAGTTCATCTCCGGAAAATAAAAGCCGGGGATTACCAGTCGATCGTTGCGCTTCAGCTGAAGTGTTTTCCCGGGATGAAACCGTGGACGCAGGAACAGTTCAACAGCATCCTCCGCATTTTTCCCGAAGGACAATTCTGCATTACCTACGGGAAAAAACTGATCGCGTCCTCCTGTTCGCTCATCATTAACTTCAGCGATTATTCGGAAACGGCAAGCTGGTCGGAGCTGACCGATTCGGGCTACATCACGAACCACGATAAATACGGCGATACGCTTTATGGCATGGAGATCATGGTTGATCCCGATTTCCGCGGCATGAAGATCTCACGACGCTTGTACGATGCGCGGAAAGACATCGCGAAAAAGTTCAACCTGCCGCGCATCATCATCGGCGGGCGACTGCCGGGCTACTCCCGTCACGCGAAGGATATGTCGATTGAAACGTACGTCGACAAAGTGACCAGCCGCAGCCTGTACGACCCGGTGCTCACGGCGCAATTGTCGAACGGCTTTTCGCTGCGCCGCATTTTGCCGGGCTATCTTCCGAATGATAACGAGTCGTGCGGTTATGCCACGCTGCTCGAGTGGACCAATTACAGCTATGCGCGTTACGGACATGATTATGCCGGTTCGTCGTATGTGCGGGTGAGCGCTGTGCAATACCAGATGCGTCCGATCCGCAACTTCAAAGAGTTCGAGCGGCACTGCGAGTTTTTCGTGGATACTGCTTCCGACTACCGGAGCGATTTCGTGGTGTTCCCGGAGATGCTGACGTTGCAGCTGCTTTCTTTTTTGCCGAACAAACGGCCCGGCGAAACGATCCGCGAAGTTTCTAAATACACCGCGCAGTACGAGCAGTTATTCACCCGGCTTGCGGTAAAACACAACATCAACATCATTGCCGGTTCGCATTTTATCATGGAGAACGAGCAGCTCTACAATGTGTCGTACCTGTTTCGCCGCGACGGAACGCACGACAAGCAGTATAAGATCCACATCACGCCGCACGAGAAAAAATGGTGGGGCGTAAAAAGCGGCGACCGCGTCAGCGTGTTCAACACGGATAAGGGAAAGGTCGCTATCCTGATCTGCTACGATTCGGAATTCCCCGAGCTGGCGCGGATCGCAGTGAGCAAAGGCGCAAAAATTATTTTCGTTCCCTTCAACACCGACGACCGTCGTGGATACCTGCGGGTACGCTATTGTTCGCAGGCGCGCGCGATCGAAAACCAGGTATACGTGGTGATCACCGGCTGCGTCGGAAACCTGCCCGAGGTGGAAAATCTCGATATCCACTATTCGCAGTCGGCCATCTTCACGCCTTCGGACGTCGAGTTTCACCGCGAAGCTATTGCGTCGGAAGCAACGCCGAATACCGAAACGCTCATCTACCAGGATCTCGACCTGCAGCTGCTGAAAAGAAATCGCGAGCTCGGATCGGTGCAAACCTGGAACGACCGCAAGCAGGGCTTCTACAAGCTGCGTTATACCGAAGACGGGAAAGAGTTCAACATCTGATCCGGCGCTGCTTCGGGAGCAAACGAGTATCTTCGAAGCACCCTATGCAACCGCAGGTTTATCATCACCACGCACCTTTCATTACAGAATCCGGCCGCACGCTTCCTTCGCTGGAGATCGCGTATTGCACGTACGGCACGCTCACGGCCGACAGCAAAGTCGTGTGGGTTTGCCACGCGCTCACCGCAAGTGCCGATTGTGCCGACTGGTGGCCCGATCTCATTGGCGAAAATAATGCGATCAACCCGCAGGAGTATTTCATCGTGTGCGCGAACATCCCGGGGTCTTGTTACGGTTCTTCCGGGCCGATGAGCATCAATCCTGAAACGCAACAACCTTATTACAGCGATTTCCCGGTGTTCACGATCCGCGACATGGTGAAAGCGCATCAGTTGCTGCGCGCGCATCTCGGCATGGAGAAAATTCATTTGCTGCTCGGCGGTTCGATGGGCGGTTACCAATGCATCGAGTGGGCATTGATGGAACCGGAGCGGATGACGCATCTCGCATTGGCAGCGACAGGCGCGAAAGAAAGCGCATGGGGCATCGCGATCCACACGGCGCAGCGGCTGGCGATTGAAACGGACGAGACGTTCGGAGAAAAGCGTGCGGATGCCGGAGCAAAAGGATTAAAAACTGCCCGCGCCATCGGCATGCTGACGTATCGCAACTACCAGGCGTTCGTCAACACACAAACCGACGACGACGATCGCAGTGATAATTTCAAAGCGAGCAGCTACATCCATTACCAGGGCGAGAAGCTGGTGAAACGTTTCAACGCGTATTCCTACTGGCTGCTCAGCAAAGCGATGGATTCGCACAACGTTGCGCGCGGCCGCGGAAAGATGGAAGAAGTGTTGAAGCAGGTAAAAGCCAAAATGCTCTGCATCGGCATCAGCAGCGATATTCTCTGTCCCGTCAACGAGCAGGAATTTTTAGCGAATCATATTCCCCACGCGAAATACGCAGAGATCGATTCCCCGTTCGGCCACGATGGATTTTTAGTAGAAGGAAAAAAGATCGGCGAAATCATCAAAAGCTGGATGAGCTGATGATTTCCGCTTCGCTATGAGCTGATGAAAGAAAGTTTAATCAGCACATAGCGAGCAACAGCGAGCGGGGCACATAGCCCGCGCGGACGGCGCCGGGCGGAGCACACCGGCACATTCTCTATTCTGCTGCCGGTTCCCAGAGCTCGATTTTATTCCCTTCCGGATCGAGAATATGTGCGAATTTGCCGTACTCGTGCACCTGCATTTCGCCGACGATCTGAACACCTTCTTTCTTCAGCTCTTCCATCAGCGCTTCGAGATTCTCCACGCGGAAGTTGAACATGAATTCTTTCTGCGAAGGTTCGAAATACTTCGTGTCGTTCTTGAACGGGTTCCAAATCGTGTAGCCTTTCTCTTCCGGCTTCTCCGCATCCCGCCACTCGAGCATAGCGCCGTAGTCGGACATGGGCAAACCGAGATGGGCAGCATACCATTCCCGTTGCGCTTTAGGATCGTTGCTCTTGAAAAAAATTCCGCCGAGTGCAGTAACACGTTTCATAGAAGGGTGCGAATTACGATGATGGGTGCGAATTACGAATGAATACGAATATACGAATCCGTAGCAATGAACATCCTGTAGTCCCATTCGTATATTCGCCACGATTCGTAATTCGCACCCCCTCGCATTGCCAACACACGAATCCCATTGTGAAACCGTCCCTATCACGATTCGTATATTCGTATTCATTCGTAATCCGCAACCCGCCACCACAGTTAAGATTAACCTCTCCTGTTTACTTCATTCCTCAGGTTGTTGCGAAATTTTCGCTGGGAGCAGCAGGCGGGACTTCTTTTCCCCAATGAATAACGCGTGGTACAAATTTCGGATCGGGGAAAGCAGATTTTTCGCTTATGAAACTGCCCGGACCATTCACCGATAGTAAAAGCATCAACGCCATCATTGAAACGCCGCGCGGGAGCCGGAACAAATTCAAATACGATCCGGTGTTGCAATTGTTTCGTTTGGGAAAAGTGCTGCCTGCCGGAACGGCGTTTCCAATAGCCATGGGTTTTATTCCCGGAACGGAAGGCGAAGACGGTGACCCGGTCGATGTGCTGGTGATCATGGATGCGCCGGTATATCCCGGTTGTCTCGTCGAATGTCGGCTGCTCGGTGTGATCGAAGAGGAACAAACGGAGAAAGGGAAAAAGAAACCGGAACGCAACGATCGTCTCATCGCTATTCCGGCAGATACGCATCCGCTCGCGAAGATCCGCACCATCAAGGACCTCGATCCCGACCTGCTCGATGAGGTGATCAGCTTCTTCCGCTATTACAATCGCATGGAAGGAAAACGTTTCGAGGTGATCGGCGTCAAAGGGCCGGGCAAAGCGAAGAAGCTCGTCAAAGAAAATCTCCAATGAGCTGGAACGAGATCATCGGCGAAGGAACGGACCTCACGCCGCTACAGATGAGCGTGCGGGCGCTGATTGTTTTCATTTCCGCGCTGGTGCTCATCCGCATTTCCGGCCGCCGCTCGTTCGGCATGCGCTCGCCTTTCGACAACGTGATCAGCATTCTCATTGGCGCGGTGCTTAGCCGTGCGGTTGTCGGCGCTTCCCCGATTGGTTCGACACTGATGGCTTCGCTGCTAATTGCGCTGCTGCATCGCTTGTTCGCGTGGATTGCTATTTACAGTGACGCATTCGGAAGATTGATCAAAGGCGATGCGCGGCTATTGTACGAAGACGGAAAATTTCACGAGAAGAATCTCCGCAAGAGCCTCATCACGGAAAAAGATTTCCAGGAAGGATTGCGTACGAATGCGAACGTCGACAGCCTCACGCAGGTGAAGAGCGCGTACGTGGAGCGCGACGGCAGCATCAGCGTGGTGAAGAAGGAAGAGTGATCACGGATTAATATACTTCGGCTTTTTATCCGGCGTCGTATTGAACACGGCCCACATCGGGAGATGATCCGTGAATTTGTATTTCAGTTTCGGATCGCCGACATACACCGCGCCCATGAAATCGATCACGCCGCCTTTGACGAACGAGATCGTCGAATCCTTGTATTGCTGAAACGCGATCTGGTCGAAGTGCTTGTTCTTCTCGAGATTGCTCGGGCTGTTGCGGATGTCTTCGTGAACAATGATGCCTTCGGATAACAGCGCGTCGAACAATTCGTCAAGCGGATCGGGCGCGCTTTTTTTCTTCGCGTTCTTCTTCATCTCCTGCCGCACGTCTTCGATGTTGAAATCGCCGCACACGATGTAATCCGAATCGAAACAGTCCGTGTCGTCGGAAGCTTTCTTCAAATACTTCGCGATGTTTTTGATTTCCGCAAGACGATATTTCACTTTCGATCCGGAGCCGTAATAAATATGCACGGTGACGAGGATGAAGTTGCAGCCTTTCACGCGGAACGAAGCCATATACGGCGTGCGGTCGAATTCCAATTCGGGCTTTACACCATCCTGCCCTTGTCCCGGCGCCTCTACCACTTCCGCCGCGAGACCGGTGAAATCCACTTTGTCGGTGTTGTACACGAACACCAGTCGCTCCGTATTTCCCGCCGCATCCGAAAAAAGAAAACGGTAACGCGTACCGAGCTCTTTCTGCAAACGCTCGAGGCCACCAAGCGAATCTTTGCATTCCTGGATCGCGATCACGTCGAAGTTCTTCATGATCTCTGCATAATATTGGATCGCGCGGTCCTCTTTCTCTGCGTTGAAGTTGCGAATGTTCCAGGTGAGCAGGCGAAAGTTGTCGACTCTCGAAGGAGGAATGGCGGCATGGCTGATGCGGTAGCGTAGCTCTGCAATACCTTGCTGGATGGTTTCCAAGATTTGAGGTTATGGTGTTTTACAGGAATGAATCAAATGTAAATTAAAAATGAAATGCGCCGGGAAAGTGATAAGGATCAAACCGCAGGGGCGTTGTTCATGAGGTTGGTCATTTCGACCGTACTTCCGCCGCGCCAACTTTACAGGCAAAATCGCAAACCATCGACAGCCTTTCCGCAGCGATCGAATTCCGGGACCGCGCAACTGGCCGTCGCAGTAGAATTGTACTACAGAAGCGGAGGAACCTATGAAAAAGTACCTGCTTGTTTTTTTCCTGCTGGCCACGACAGCGCTGCTGCATGCGCAGGACAGTCTTGTGCCGCATCGCAACTTTCGTGTAGGCACGCGTGTGGCGCTGGGCGCTTCGCGTTTTTCCGGCATCAACAACATGAAGATGGAAAGCGATGCCGCGCTGCAGCTCGGGTTAATCGCCGCACGTCGTTACGAGAATTGGTTTTCCCTCGAGATGCAGCCGGCGCTCAGCCTCCTGCGCGGACGTGTGCGTGGCGTCGATAATGATTCCGCGCAGAACAGCTACATCGATTATTATCGCCTTTACAATATCGAGCTTCCTGTGTTGGCCGTCGTGCGTGGTGGTAACGGTCCGCTGAAGCTGAAAGGATTTATCGGTCCGGTGGTTGGTTTCAATGTGTACGGCACACGCAGTCGCAGCTACGGCGATCCCGCGTACAACGAACAGGCTGGCTACAATCGCCAGGTGCTGAATGATCTCGAGCCGGTGACGTTCTCCGGGTTAGCCGGCGCAGGTCTCGAATGGGAAACGCATCAAGGCATTTTCGGCGCCGACATTCGTTATTACGAGCCGTTCACGAAATCCGGCATCATCAACGACGAGCGCTTTTCAGTTTATGCCGCTACGATCGGTGTGTATTGGATGTATTGAGTTTTTATTTAGGCGATTTTAACAACTGCCGAGGCATTCCGCGAATCTCTTCGTCCCCGTTTTCGTTTAATAGCTACAGGTTGTTCGAGCGAAGTCGAGAACCTTTCGCATTGGAATGGAAAAGGTTCCCGACTCCGCTCGAACAAGCGGGGTGATTCACGATTATTAACGCATCCCGCAGGCAACCGGCAACAATCGCCGCGTCCCTTTAAAAGATCGGCAGATCGCCGGCAACAATCGAAAACTTCCCCACGGCATTTTTCCTGCGCCGTAATTTTCAGGAAAAGAAAGGAGTTTTGTGAAGACGCGAATTTTACTTTTCGTTCTTATTTGTGCCGGCACGCTGCACGCACAATCACCCGGTTTTCGTTTCGGCCCGCGCTTCGGCATCGGCGCATCGCAATTCACGCACATGCCCGGCGCTACCAGCAAGCTCGCCGTACAGGCCAACCTCGTCGCCAGCAAACAGCTGACTACTTTTTTCGCCGTGCAATTCTGTCCGTGGACCGGCATGTTCGGTTCCGACCGCCAGGGCATCGTGCAGGACGCCGCGCCGACGGGACGCGCGAGGTTGTACACGTACCACGACAGTTATCACGTTTTCAGCGTCGGCTTTCCGCTGCTCGCGAAGTTCAGCGTTCCGATGGGGCACAATTTTTATCTCAGCGCTTTTGCCGGCCCGTCGATCACGTTCAACATGGGCGGCACGCACACGAAGCAATACGACGACCCGATGTACAACCAGCGCGACGGCTACGTCAGTCACCCGATGGACGACCTCGCGCGCTCGATGAATTCCGGCATCGTCGGTTGCGGGCTGGAATTTGAAACCGCGAAAAGCATCATCGGCCTCGACGTGCAATGGAATGAATATCTGCCGCCGGTTGGGCAGCTCGAAGGAACGCCGTACGGAGCACGATCGCTGATGGTCGGCATCAGCTGGATTCATTAATACGCCGCAACATTTAATAGCGAGGGACATGAAAAGAGGGGCCATCATCACATCAGAATTTTTTCCGAGAAAACGACCGCGTATTTTTCGCGCGAAATATTGGCGCTCGATGGCAGAGCTGTTAAGACGTTTTCCGAGAGAGCGATTATCGACGCAAGGAAATTGAAACCGCACCCGCCTGAACCGGAACGGACAGCAACATGCAAAGGTTTTACGTGTGAATAATCAGGTGAGGAAATTCAGCAATTAAAGACCCGGCAATATTCCCGAAGAATAATCCCGCGCGATCCGCATTTTGAATTAGTCCCGGAGGGACTATTTGCGCGTTTTCTTTGCGTCTTTGCGGTTTTACATTTCACATCAAAGAAAAATCCCGGCTGAACATCAACCGGGATTTTTTCATTTATGCTGATCAGCGATTAGCTGCCGCAGGCTTCGCAAGCATCCGGGTTGTCGAGCGAGCAGGCGATTTCCGACATGCCTTCTTCGAGGCTCTTCACGGGCTGCTGTGCTTCTTCCGGTTTGTTCTCGAGCGCGTTCGTGTCGACGGTGAATTTGATCGCGTCGGCAGCGGCTTTCGTGCGCAGGTAGTACATGCCCGTCTTGAGGCCTTTTTCCCATGCGTAGAAGTGCATCGAGGTCAGCTTCGCGAAGTTCGGGCTGGGCACGAACAGGTTCAGCGACTGCGACTGGCAGATGAATGCGCCGCGGTCGGCAGCCATGTCGATGAGCGCGCGCTGCGGGATTTCCCACACGGTGCGGTAGAGATCTTTAATGTTCTGCGGGATCTCGGCGATTTCCTGGACGGATCCGTTCGCTGCGATGATCTTGTTCTTCAGCGAATCGTTCCACAGGCCGAGCTTCACGAGATCTTTCAGGAGGTGTTTGTTCACCACCACGAATTCGCCGGAGAGTACGCGGCGCGTGTAGATGTTCGACGTGTACGGCTCGAAGCATTCGTTGTTGCCGAGGATCTGCGACGTAGAAGCGGTCGGCATCGGTGCGAGGAGCAGCGAGTTGCGAACGCCGTGCTTCATCACTTCATCACGCAGGATGTCCCACTCCCAGCGACCGCTCGGCGCAACGCCCCACATGTCGAACTGGAAGATGCCTTTCGATACGGGCGAGTCGGCGAAGGTTTCGTATGCACCGTCTTTTTTCGCGAGGTCTTTCGATGCCGTCATCGCAGCGTAATAGATCGTTTCGTGGATCTCCGAGTTCAGCTGGCGCGCTTCCGGCGAATCGAACGGGTAACGCAGCAGGATGAACGTGTCGGCAAGACCCTGTACGCCGAGGCCGATCGGGCGGTGACGCATGTTCGAGCGACGCGCTTCCGGAACCGGGTAGTAGTTGCCGTCGATGATCTTGTTCAGGTTCTTCGTTACCGTGTACGTGATCTCGAAGAGGCGTTGGTGGTCGAAGCGGCCCTGGTCGACGAAACGCGGGAGGGCGAGCGACGCCAGGTTGCACACCGCGATCTCATCGGCGGAGGTGTACTCCATGATCTCGGTGCAGAGGTTCGACGACTTGATGGTGCCGAGGTTCTGCTGGTTGCTCTTGCGGTTCGCAGAATCCTTGAACAGCATGTACGGGTTGCCGGTCTCGATCTGCGATTCCATGATCGCAAACCAGAGGTCCTGTGCTTTGATCGTTTTGCGCGCGCGGCCTTCTTCTTCGTACTTCGTGTATTTCGCTTCGAACTCTTCGCCCCAGCAGTCGGAAAGACCCGGGCATTCGTTCGGGCACAGGAGCGACCATTCGCCGTTCTCTTTCACACGCTTCATGAACAGGTCGGGAATCCACAGCGCGGTGAACAGGTCACGTGCGCGCATTTCTTCTTTACCGTTGTTCTTGCGGAGATCGAGGAATTCGAAAATGTCGGCATGCCACGGCTCGAGGTAGATGGCGAAAGAGCCTTTGCGCTTGCCACCGCCCTGGTCGACGTAACGTGCGGTATCGTTGTACACGCGCAGCATCGGGATGATGCCGTTGGACGTGCCGTTGGTGCCTTTAATGTAGGAGCCCGTTGCGCGGACGTTGTGGATGCTCAGCCCGATGCCGCCGGCGCTCTGCGAAATTTTCGCGCAGTTCTTCAGCGTATCGTAAATGCCGTCGATGCTGTCTTCTTTTACCTGGAGCAGGAAGCAGGACGACATCTGCGGTTTCGGCGTGCCGGAGTTGAAGAGCGTCGGCGTTGCGTGGGTGAACCAGCGCTCGCTCATCAGGTTGTAGGTTTCGATCGCAGCTTCGATGTCTTCTTTGTGGATGCCAACCGACACGCGCATGAGCATGTGCTGCGGGCGTTCCGCTACTTTACCGTCGATCTTGAGCAGGTACGAGCGCTCCAGCGTTTTGAAGCCGAAGTAGTCGTAACCGAAATCGCGATCGTAGATGATGGACGAGTCGAGCAGCTGCGCATTGCCTTTGATGATCTCGAATACGTCGTCGGCAACGAGCGATGCGCGCTGGCCGGTTTTCGGATCAATGTAGTTGTAGAGCAGCTCCATCGTTTTGGAGAAGGATTTCTCCGTGTTCTTGTGCAGGTTGGAGACGGGTGCTGGGGCGGGTGTCGGGCCGGGGGCGGAGCCGGTCGGAGGTGGCGCGCTGCACGATCACGACCGTCATCGGAAACGT
>CAMLEF010000002.1 GCA_946478675.1 uncultured Flavobacteriales bacterium
CGCCCAGCCCATCACGCCGAGGCCGATCTTGCGGTTGCCTTTCACAACCTCCGCGATCTGCGGCAGCAAATAATGATTTTCCTCCACCACGTTATCAAGAAAACGCACCGCCGTGAAGATTGTCTCGCGCAGCAATGCGATGTCGACAGCGTTTTTCCCATCGGCCGTTGTCACGAGGAGCGACAAATTGATCGAGCCGAGGTTGCACGCTTCGAACGGCAGCAACGGAACTTCGCCGCAGGGATTCGTCGTGTCGATCACGCCGAGCTGCGGAGTCGGGTTCGCTTCCTGCAAACGATCGAGAAAGATCATTCCCGGATCGCCCGTCGACCAGGCGCGGTCGATGATCAAATTCCAGAGCTCGCGCGCCGGGATTTCGCGCAGCGTTTTTTTCGTGTTCGGATGAACGAGCGTCCACGTGCTGTTTTCTTCTACAGCTTTCATGAACGTATCGTGTACGCCGACGGATATATTGAAATTCTTCAGCGCGCCCGGATGAAATTTCGAATTGACGAACGTTTCAATATCCGGATGGTCGGCGTTGAGGATGCCCATGTTCGCCCCGCGCCGCCGCCCGCCCTGCTTGATGCGCTCGGTGGAAGCGTCGTACAATTCGAGGAACGAAACCGGCCCTGACGCCGTGCCGCCGGAGTTCGGAAGAAAATCATCCTTCGGGCGGATCTTTGAAAAGTTGAAGCCGGTGCCGCCGCCGCTCTGGTGAATGAGCGCGGCATATTTCAGCGTGTCATAAATGCCTTCGAGCGAATCCGCCACCGGCAGCACGAAGCATGCGCTCAGCTGTTGCCGCGGCGTCCCCGCATTCATCAGCGTCGGCGAATTCGGAAGAAAACGCAGGCTGCTGATCAGCCGGTAAAATGCTTCCGCCGTTCCCGCCACATCACCGCCGAACTTCGATTCCGCCTGCGCCATCGCATTCGCCACGCGACGAAAAAGCTGCTCCGGCGTTTCAATGATCGCGCCGTCATCATTGCGCAGCAAATAGCGGCTGTCGAGAACTGTTTTTGCGTTTTCGCTGAGGATGTTCATCTCTTATAAAGTTACCGAAAACACAGGGTAGAAGCGAGCGGTTTTTACCAAAGCTTGTTAAGCCATTCTAATCAACGCGCATCCCGAACTATAAACGTTGAACCTTAAACTTTGAACTCAACTCTTCACACAGAACTCCCAACCCGAAACTGAAACTCCCAACTCATTACTCCCAACTCCCAACTCCCGACTCCGCGCTCTTTCGTAACTTCGTAACATGAATCCTCGCGACATTACCGTCTCCGCCGTTCAAACGGAGCTTCATTGGGAAGACCGCGCGTCCAACCTGAAACAATTCGGCCTCTGGCTCGATTCGCTGGAGAGCAAGACGGATCTTATCGTGCTGCCCGAAATGTTTACCACCGGCTTCTCGATGAACCCGACCAAGCTCGCCGAAAAAACCGACGGCCCGACGCTGGCGTGGATGCGCGAACAATCGGCGCGATTGAATGCGGTGATCACCGGCAGCATCATCGCCGAAGAAGGCGGCAATTATTTCAATCGCCTGTTGTGGGTGCGCCCCAACGGCAGCTTCGAACAGTACGACAAACGTCACCTGTTCCGCATGGGCAACGAGGACCGGCATTACGCCGCAGGATTGAAAAAGATCATCGTCGATCTGCACGGCTGGAAAATTTGTCCGCTGGTGTGCTACGACCTGCGCTTCCCCGTATGGAGCCGCAACCGCTGGAAAAAAGAAGACGGCAGGCTCATCGCCGATTACGACGTGCTGCTCTACGTAGCGAACTGGCCCGAGCGCCGCGCGCATCCGTGGAAGACGTTATTGATGGCCCGTGCGATCGAGAACAACGCCTACGTCATCGGCCTCAACCGCGTCGGCAACGACGGCAATTTCATGTATCACTCCGGCGATTCCGCGATCATCGATTACAAAGGCGATCATCTCAAAACCGCCGTCATGGGAAGAGAAGAGATCATCACCACGACGCTCTCATATCAATTGCTCGCCGAGTTCCGCGCCGCCTTCCCCGCAGGATTGGATGCGGACCAGTTCAGCCTGGAGCTCTGAGTCAGGAGTTCGGAGTGATCTCGTTTTCTACCTCATACTCCGAACTCCCGACTCAAAACTCCCGACTATTTACTAAAGATCCATTCCACATCCATATCCCATCCTGCGCGCATCCGCACCGGCGTGGAATAATACGTGACGCGTTCCGGCTGCTGCTGTTGCAGGTAATTGCCGGTGTCCCATTTGCCGTTCCCGTTCGTATCGTTGATCAGCTTCAGGCGATATTGCCCGGCGACAAGATGCTCGAACGCTACCGGCGCTGCGCCCGTAATGTTTTTTTCAGCGATCACCTGGTCTTTGTCGGTCACTACCTGCAATATGTATTTTCCTTCGGGCAAACCGGTCGGCTTCACAACGAGCTTGCCGTAGGCGTCCGTCGATTGCGTGTGAAAATTTATTTTGAGCGTATCGTTCTTCTGGCCGAACCAATCCGTCACGGCGCCCGGCGGAATAAACAGCAGGTAGTTGCTGTCGGGCGAAAGCGTTTGGTTGATGAGCAGCGTGTGCTTGTTTTCCGAGAGACGGATCTCCGGGCGCAGCGTGTCTTTTCCCTGCAGGAACGTGAAAAGCTGCGGCTTGAAATCGCGGATCGGGATGCTGCTGGTGATGCTGAGCGTTTTCGCGGGATCGAAGTTCTGGCCTTTCTGAACATTGGCTGAGAACGCCGGTTTCTGCACGCCGGCGCCGCGGCCCATTCCTTTTTTCTTTTCGTTCATCTTCAGCAATCGCAGCGGCAGCGAATCGCGGAAGTTGTTGTCGTCTTTCACGATCACCACCGTCGAATCCAGCGTCACCGTGCTGAACCAGATGTTGAGGCTGTCGCCGTTCACGCCTTTTTCGATGAACGGATTCATCGCCGCAGGAATTTCCGGTGTGAACGTGATCGTCGGATTTTTCAGCGGCAGCGCGTACACCAGCGAAAGATTGCCGGGCGTTTGATTGAACGAAGTGCGTCGCTGCTTCGCCGGTTTTTCATTGAACAAACGCATCGTCAGCGTGTCGACGTTCGATGCAGTAAGATCGAGCAGCTGATCGGGAAATGCAATGCGCTCTTCGTTGTTGTTGTAGAGGTAATCCTGGTTCTTGTCCTCGAGCGCGAACACTTTGTATTTCCCCGACGCGAGGTTTGTGAGCTGGAAGCTGCCGTCGGCGCTAGTCTTCGCGAAATAATACGGACGCTGCTTCATCGGCACGGAATCACCGGTGTTTTTGTACAGCATTACGAGCACGCCTTTTTCGCCGGCCATCGTCGACGCATTGATCACTTTGCCCGAGAAGCGCATCGAGTCGATCACCGGCCCGGTGGAAAATACGTAACGGAAATTCTCGAGCACGTTGCCTTCCGTGATGTCGCGGATCGCGTTGCCGAAAGAGATCGTGTACGTCGTGTTCGGCAGCAGCGTATCGGAGAACGTGACGACGATCTCTTTCTTGCGGATCGTTACGTCGGGCTGCTCACGCATCGGCGGTGAAACGATGAGCTGGTTGTTCAGATCGTTCAGCTGAACGTATTCGTTGAAACGGATGACGACGCGTTTGCCGGTGAAATTCGTTGCTGCGCTGTCGGGAGCATAATGCACCACTTTCGGAGGCGTATGATCTTTTTCTCCGCCGCCGGGCGAAAGGATCTGCGCGCAGGAATACGCGAGCAGCACGGGAAGAAAAAGCAGCAGCTTACGCATCTCGTTTCTGGTAAAGTTGAGCGATCAGCCCGGCGACTTCTTCGAGGTAATGCGCATCGGTCGTATCGAAATCGTTGAGCCGGTCGCTGTCGACGTCGAGCACGAGCAGCACTTCGCCATCTTCACCGATCACCGGAACGACAACTTCGGATTTCGAATCGGAGCTGCACGCGATGTGTCCCGGAAATTGCTCCACGTCGGGAACGAGAATCGTTTTTTTCTGCGCCCAGCTCGTTCCGCAAACGCCTTTGTTTTTGCGGATGCGCGTGCAGGCGATCGGTCCCTGGAACGGCCCGAGCACGAGCTGTTCGCCTTTCACGAGATAAACACCCACCCAGAAAAAGCCGAACGTTTGTCGCAGCGCCCCGACGATGTTCGCGAGGTTGGCGGTAAAATCGGTTTCGCCGTCCGTCAGCGCCACGAGTTGCGGTAGCAGCGAACGGTAACGTTCTTCGCGCGAGGTTCCGGTAATGAGCAGTGATTCGGCCATGGAAATGGAGTTGTAAAGATAGCAGTTACTAATTGTCAGACCGGGTAGCGGAGCGTATCGTGGGCTGACAATTAATTCCGCGCGCTCGCCAGCGAAATCACCGATACGCTCGTGCCTTCCATCGCGAGCAGCGGCGCCGCACAGGCTTCGATCGTAGCGCCGGTGGTGATCACGTCGTCGACGAGCAGGATGTGTTTTCCCGCGAGCTGCTCTTTGGCGTTGATCGTGAAAACGTCTTCCACGTTGTCCCAGCGTTCCGTGCGGCTTTTTTTCGTTTGCGATTCCGTAGCGCTGAGACGCAGCATGCCGTCGGGAAAATGCGGGATGTTCATCGCAGCTGCGAGACCTTCTGCGAAACAAGCTGCCTGGTTGTAGCCGCGTTTCCTCAGTTTGTCGCGATGCAATGGTACAGGCACCACAGCCTGCGCGGTGTTAAACGGCGTTAAAGATTTCAAATCACTGCCAAATAATTTTCCTGCGGCAATTCCCGCATCCTGCCGTCCGTTATACTTGAGCTGGTGCACGAGCTCCTGCACGTGGCCGCCTTTGATGAACACAAAACAGCAAGCCGCCGCCTGCAGTTTGATCCTTCCCCAGAACACGCGCGCTGCCGGGTTCTCCAGCGGATCATGCTCGTCGTTCGTGCGCGGAAGCTCGAGCAGGCACGACGTGCACAACGCTTCTTCGCGGCGCAGCAAATGGCCGTGGCACGCAGCGCAGAGCTTCGGAAAGAACAGCCCGATGAAATCCTCTGCCAGTTGTTTTATTCCTGCCGTTGCCATAAAAGCGTACTTTTGCGCACAAATAAAGGAATATTATTTGCTGGTGTCTTTACAGCAACGCGACTAAACATGGAAAACCAGGTTCAGCCCCAGAAAGAAAAAAGCAACGGACGCCTTCACGCGATCTACCTCACGATCATTTTCCTGCTGGCCGGTCTCAGCATCTTCCTCACGTTCCAGGTGAAAGAGCTGCGCACCGTCGTCTCCACGCACGAGATCCGCATCGAGCAGGTGGTGCAGGAAAACAGCGACGTGAAAAGCGATCTCGAAGACCTGCGCGAACAGTATTCGCAGCTCGAGACCAGCGACAAGGCGCTTTCCGAAGAGCTGCAGAAAAAGAAAGACTACATCGACTCGCTGCTGCAGCAGGCGGAGAAGCACAAAGGCGACGCTTACGTGATCTCCAAGCTGAAGAAAGAAACCGTTACGCTGCGCGCGATCATGAAAGGTTATATCCGCACCATCGATTCGCTGAATACGCTGAACGGAACGCTCATCGCCGAGAAGAAAGCGGTGCAGGGACAGCTCGACGAGCAGATCGGAAAAACGCAGCAGGTGCAAAGCGAAAAAGAACAGCTCAAAGGCCGCATCGACCGCGCTGCGATGCTGAGCACGCTCAATGTGAAAGCGGTGGGCGTAAAGACGGCGCGCGGCGGCAAGAAAGACACCGAGACGAGCAAAGCCAGCAAAGCCGACAAGATCAAAGTCACGTTCGACGTTGCGGATAACGATCTCACCGTTCCCGGCAACAAGGATCTCTACATTCGCGTGATCACACCGGACGCGCAGGAATTGAGCGAGGCCAAAGACGGCGATCACCAGTTCACCTTCGGCAGCACGACGTCTTATTTCGCTGCGAAGAAAACGATCGACTTCCAGAACCAGCCGATGAGCGTGCTTGTGAATTGCCACAAGCCGAAAGACGCCGAGCTGCTCCCTGGAAAATATATCATCGAGATCTATTCGGAGAAAACGATGATCGGCACTACGACGCTGGTGCTGGAGTAATTCTTCGAAGAAGAAAATTTTAAAATTAAACCTCGAAGGTCTTCAAGACCTTCGAGGTTTAATTTTTTCCGCTATTGAGATGCTTTCGTTAGAATATCGCCCTTACCTGCGCCGTTCCCGTGTGCACCGTCTTCACGCCCGGCGATTTCCTTCCTTCATAACCGAGCGTCAGCTGTAAATTCTGCGCCAGCGCGCGTTGCCAGCTGATCTTCCACGTGAAGTTCTGCCCCGGCTTCAATCCCTCGAGCATGTCGTAGCCCACTGACGAATTTACGTTGCCCGTGTACGCGATGCGCACGTAATCGCCTTCCGCAAGGAAATTGCCTTTCTGCAAACGGCTCAGCTTGATTTCCGTTCCGAAGCGGTGGATCGTTCCGGTTTCTCCGCCGAGATCGGGCATGTTGTATTTGTTCGAATAGCGGTACGTAAAGCTCACGCGGAATGTCGTGCCCGGCTGGATGCTGAACTTCGGTTCGGCTTCGTAATACCGGATGCGGTAGTTGCGACCCGGGAAAAATTCCGACGAATTGCTTTTCACTCCGTCACGGTATTCCGTAATGAGCGACAACGTTTTCGTCATGTTCCAGCGCACGCGGATCTCGTTGTAAAAATTCCCGCGCGATTCGAGGCCGTTCGTCAGCAGGCTTTTTCCGCGCACGTCCTGCCACGTGTGCTCGATGCCGAATTTGCTGCTGAGCTGGTTGAACGAGATCGTGTTGCGCACCGTCGCGTTCAGCGAAACCAATGCCGTGTCGCTCGCGTCATCCAGTTGCGGCAGCAGCGAATGTTCCGCCGCACGGCTCATCGTTTTGCGATCGACGCGATAGCTCGCCTGGTCGGAGAACCTGCCGATGAAACCGCGCAGCCCTTTTGCATTCGCCCACTTCACCGACGGACGAATGCTGAAGCTCTGGCTGAATTGGTTCGTGTACACTTTCACGTATTGGTTCGTCGGGGTGAACACGCGGATGTAATTCGCCTGGTCGCTGTAGAGCGCGGTCTCGAATTCGTTGAGCTGCTTCACGCCGTCGCCGTTGTAATCGGTCCACGTGAAGCTGCCTTGCCCGGCGGGAACTTCGATGTAGGAAAATTCTTTTTTCACCTCGAGGCCGGAGCCCGCTTCGTAAAACGTCGTCAGCGTCATGAGCCCTTTCCACGCGCGCAGGTTGTATTCCACGCGGCCAACGAGCGTGTTGTCGGGCTGCTGCGTGGTGAGCGTGGGCGAGGTGATCGTGAGCTTGCGCCAGCTCGTGGTGAGCCGCAGCGATTGATTCGGTTTGCCGTTGAGCGAAACGGTGGCGCCGTAATTTTCCGCGAACGTCGCCTGCGTCAGTTCATTCGCGGCCGGCAGCAAATCTTTGCGCTGCTTGTAGAATACCGTCAGTGAACGTTTCGTCGTATCTGCGAAAGCGGCGCTCGCCTCCCATTCGAAAAAACCGGCGCTCGTGGCGATCAGCAGCGGGTTTCCCGCGAGATTTTTCCGGTTGTCTTCCTGGTTCTCGGAAAGTTTCAGCGTGACAAGTTTCGCAATGGGACGGCTCAGTGAAAACCCCTGCCGCAGGAACGTGGAATTACCGGTGATCGATGTCGCTTCAAGCAGGCTGGCGTTTCCTGTTGCAGTAAATCCTGCGTAATTCCAGACGAGGCCGACATCATTCTTCGCACCGCTGAATACGTCGCCTTCATGAAACATCGAATACGTGTAGCGCACCGTGTTCGATAATTTCTGCACGAGCGAAACGGTAACGCCCGCGAACGTTTGCTCCGCGGTCGGAATACGTGTCGTTCCCCAGCCGAGATTCCAGTCGCGCTCGAATTCAACAGGACGATAGCGTTCCAGCGGCGCAAAATAGCGGCTCGTGATTTCGTAACGTGCGCTCATCTTCAGCGCGAGATCTTTGTTCAGCGCATAGCCGGTGTTGAACACGAGATTGCCGCCGTAACCGTGATCGTCGTCGCTGTTGTAAGGCGAAAACGTATTCACGTCGTTGTTCGTGTACGCGACTTCCGGCAGCAGCTCACCGAACGACAATGGAATTTTTGCGCCGAGCGTTACCATCTGTTTTTTCTTCGGCGTAATGAGCAGGATCACCGGTTCGTAATCGCCCTGCGGAATGCTGTTCACCGGCGCGATCCACTGAAACGTTTTTCCATTCGCAGAAGAAGAAACCTGCCGGTAATTCCCGCGGTTCGGCCCGACATACGAAAACGACAAACGGAAATGCGCGCTGTCGGGATTCGTCGAATACACGTAGACGTTGCGATAAAGCGTCGCGCCCACCAGCGTGTCGATCTTCTTGTACAATACAAGATCGCCGGAGAATGCCACGCTGTCGACGCCCGGCACAACGGCATTCATCAGCGTATCGCCGACCGCCGCCATGCGAAGCTTGTCTGCATCTGTGAGCGCCTGCTGCAACGGCTGGTTTTTATTGTCCTGTTCCGAATACGCATTCAATCGCACGGCGTAACCGTTGTGCTCGTATTCGACGCCGGCATACGTCAGCGAGCGCGAGTAGTTGCGATCGCTGTACTGGAATTCGACAACGATGCGTTTGTCTTTCGTGATGAGCTGTTTCGCGGTGAACGTCACTTCCGCCGTGTTGTAATCGATGACGTAATCGTTCTCCTGTCCGCGCACCAGCAATCGCCCGTCGACGTAGACTTTCTCCGTCCCGGAAAGCACGACGATGAACAATTCATTTTCCGCGCCGCGCAAACGGTAAGGCCCCTGGTTGCCTTCGACGCCCTGGATAATGTTGCGCGCAAACTTTCCTTTCGATAAAGCGATCGCCGCCGTCGCATGAATCCGTTCCGAACGCGACGTGTCTTTTTCTTCCTTCAGCGTTTGCACCGTCGACACTTTCAAGCCTTGCCCGCGCTTGTTGAAATTCATGAAGTAGCTGTTCGGCCGCTCCGCAAAAAAATCGCCGGCGATGAGCTTCGTGCCTTTGCCGGAAAGCTGAATATAGACGCGATCGAATTCCTGCAGCTGCTGCGTGGTGCCGTCGGGTTGAATGGGAAGATTGTCGTCCGTGGCCGCCATCGCGAGATCGATGTTATCGGTGAGCTTTCCCGAGAGCTGCAAATTCAAACTCGAATTCACGGAAACGTCACGCGTATTGCCGAATGAAATTCCGCGCGAGAGGCTGCCGCTTTTCGTGATGCCGCCGGTCGCAAACGGATCGTCCGCTTTTTTATCCTCGGGACGATAGAGGAACGGGTTCACGCGGTTGTCAGGAGTTGACGTGAAGCGTTGCTGATCTTTGTGGCTGTAATTTTTCGTGAGCAGCAGCGGGTAAACGGCGTAACGCGCATGCAGCTGATCGCGCGGCGCAGTGGAGCGGAGGACGAGCTTTGCTTCTGCGGGAAGAAGATGATACTGCGTCGTGTCGAGGCGTTGCGTGCCGTTGTACAGCGAAAACGTATTCGGCACGATGCTCAGCGTATCGAGCACGAGCGTATCTCCCGTTGCGGCGAGCGGCTTGTCGCGCCACGAACTGAGCGTTTGTCCGCCGGCAGTAAAAGCCAGCAGCACGAACGCAAGCAGCAAAAAATGGCGGAGCCGCATCGAAAGGGGAAAGCCGATTAGGAATGAAACAGGTTTCTGATCACGAATATACGAAGGCCGATCCCGCAGGGCCCAAGAAGCCTTAACCCGCAAACGTTTCATAGGGCAAAAAAGTATACGTCTTCGTAAATTCGCGCACCGGGAAACTCCACCTATGAAAATCATCTCCTACAACGTTAACGGCATCCGCGCCGCCATGAAAAAAGGACTCGTCGACTGGCTGCAGCAGCAGGATGCGGACGTCGTGCTCTTCCAGGAGATCAAAGCGGAGCCGGAACAGCTCGATCTTTCCGTTTTCGAAAACATCGGCTACGCGCATCATTACTGGCATCCTGCGGAGAAAAAAGGCTACAGCGGCGTCGCCATTCTCTCGAAGCGAAAGCCCGACCACGTGGAAACCGGCGCCGGCAACCGCACCTACGATTCCGAAGGACGCATTCTCCGCGCGGATTACGGCGACGTTTCGGTGATGAGCCTGTATCTTCCTTCGGGCACGACCGGTGAGATCCGCCAGGCGTTCAAGTACGAGTGCATGGACTTTTTCCAGTCGTACATCGACCAGCTCAGGAAGAAACGACCGAACCTCATCATCGGCGGCGACTGGAATATCTGCCACACGAGCATCGACATTCACAACCCGGTCAGCAATGCGAAAACGTCGGGCTTCCTGCCGCCGGAGCGCGAATGGATCGGCCGTTTCATTGATAACGGCTTCATCGATTCGTTCCGTCATTTCACGCCCGACCCGCATCATTACACCTGGTGGAGCCAGCGCTTCAACGCCCGCGAGCGCAACCTCGGCTGGCGCATCGATTACCACATGGTGAGCCGCCCGCTCGAAAAGCAGCTGAAAGCGGCGTCGATCATTCCTGACGCGAAACATTCCGACCATTGCCCCATCGTGGTGGAAGTGGATTTCTGAGCGAAAACAGCCCGGGCGAAATTGTTAAATCCGCTCTTTACAACACACCCGCTACGTTGTACCTTTTTTCGGATTTTTCATTACTTTAGGCGCTGCAATTCCCCAAAAACGCGCTTATATATGAAACGTTTTCAGTTTGTTCTGGCATTTTTCGCTGTAGCTGCTTTGTCGTTCAGCGGTTGCGGTCCTGATGACCAGGGAGAAGGTCAGTCGCGGAAGGCTAACGGGCCGGTGAAATACGGCGGGGTGTTCCGGATGAACGAAACCGAAGATTTCAGAACGCTTTTTCCGCTCAACATCGTTGAAGTCGTGGGCCACCACATCGGCTCGCAGGTGTATGAAGGGCTGGTGAAGTTCAACCAGAAAGATCTTTCGGTGATGCCGGCGCTCGCGTACAAGTGGGAAGTATCCGACAGCGCCACGCATTTCACATTCCATCTCCGCAAAGGCGTTGTGTTCCATGACGATCCTTGTTTCCCCGACGGGAAAGGCCGCGAAGTAAAAGCATCCGACATCAAATTCTGCTTCGAAAAACTTTGCACCGCGTCCACTAACAACCAGCAGTTCTCGAATACGTTCAAAGACCGCGTTGTCGGCGCAACCGAATATTACACCGCATCTGAAAAAGGCGCAGCTCCTGCAGGCGGTGTAACCGGCATCACCACGCCGAACGATTCCACCGTCGAGATCCGCCTCACGCACCCGATGCCGGGCTTCATGTCTATCCTCGCCACGCAGGGCGGCTGGATCTACCCGAACGAAGCCCTGACGAAATACGGTGATGAAATGCGCGTGCATTGCGTCGGTACCGGTCCGTTCAAAGTGCAGAGCGTAAAAGAAGGCGAAGCGGTGCTGCTCGAGCGCAACCCGAACTACTACATGTTCGATGAATACAAGAACCGCCTGCCGTACCTCGACAAAGTGCAGTTCCGTTTCATCAAAGACAAACGTTCCGAGATCATCGCGTTCAAGAACAAAGACCTCGACATGGTCTTCCGTCTGCCGGTAGAAATGGCGAAAGATATTCTCGGTGAGCTCGACGAAGCGAAAGAGCACCACGCTGATTTCTCTTTGCAGAGCACGCCGGCGATGAGCCTCACGTACTACGGCTTCCAGCACAAGCTGACGCCGTTCGACAATGTGAAAGTGCGCCAGGCCTTCAACTACGCCATCGACCGTTCGTACATTGCGAACAACGTGTTGCAGGGTGATGCGACGCCGGGCATTTACGGCATCGTTCCGCCGAGCATGGTCGGTTACGATTACAAATCCATCACGGGTTATTCTTACGATCCCGACAAAGCCCGTAAGCTGCTCGCAGAAGCCGGCTATCCCGGCGGCAAAGGTTTCCCGACGGTGAACCTGCAGATCAACAACGGCGGCGGCGACCGCAACACGATGACGGCGGATTATGTCGTCAACAAGCTGAAAGAAAATCTCGGCATCGAAGTGAAAGTGACGCCGATGCCTTTCGCGCAACACCTCGAAACCTACATGACCGGCAAATCGCTGTTCTGGCGTACGGGCTGGATCGCCGATTATCCCGATCCGGAAACCTTCCTCACGACGCTCTACAGCGGCCACATTCCTGCTGACCTGAACACGCCGTCGTCGCTCAACTCCGTGCGCTATTCCAGCCCGCAGTTCGACTCGCTGTTCATGGCGGCCATCGTCGAGCCCGATCCGGCAAAACGTGCTGAGCTCTATCGCCGCGCCGACCAGGTCGCCATCGATGACGCTGCGATCATGCCGATCTACTACGAAGTGAACGATCGCCTCATCCAGAAGAACGTCCGCGGCTTCGACATCAACCCGATGGAATTCCGCGACATGACGCGCGTGTGGTTTGATGTGGAAGAAGAAGGCGGAGCAAAGGATAGCGCGAAGAAATAATCGCAACCGAATAAAGCAGAAGCCCCGGAGATGATGAATCTTCGGGGCTTGTTTTTTATTCGCTTTTCGTTCCGCTCAATTCTTCGACACCTCCCGGATCAGCATCCGTTTCGCGATCGGCAGGAACGTTTCTTCCACCGGAATTTTCAATCCCGTTTCCGCAGCGTAGCAGGCCGGGTTCGGCATTGCGGGATACTGGTGCAGCAGCTCGTTCTTGATCCATTCGTACGTGTGCGTGATGCTTTGCGTGTAGCTGCGCACGAACTGCGTATGAATGCCGCGCCAGCCCGCGTTCGCCTCTTCGAAGATCGTTACCGCGTAGCTGTACACGCGCGTCTGATCGCCGGGATTTTGCAGGAAGAGATAGCCGGCGCTCGTGTCGATCGGCATCAGCCCGATGGATTCCAGCGCGATGGTCTTCTCGATGAATTCGTAGATCTGTTTTCCCTCGTGCAGCCACTCTTCGAATTTCGGCAGCGAAAAATCCAGGATGTTTTCGATCTCACTCATGAGCTTGTCATCTGTGATCACGCGTTGATAGTTCAGCCGGAATTTTACGGGGTCGAAGCCGGTGAGCGCGCGGGGGAACTGCGCATCGAGCTGCTGCTTGTTTTCTTTCAGCTGTCGCGCCATGCGGTAATGTTCAACCAGCTCGGCGAGCGGTGGATACAGCCGGTTGGCGCGGAAACATTCGTCCACGTGCTGCAACCAGGCCAGCAGCACATACTTCTTGTATTCGAAGTCGATGTGCTTTTCCGTGATCCAGTCTTTGTTCAGGCGTTCCATAACGGGGGCATTATTCTTGCTGTACAGTAAACGAAATTCAAGCCCTCTGTGTTTCGCAGGAAATCTACAATTAACAGTTAATAACTTCATTTTCAGTCGAAGATGCGGCGGAGCAGCTGCGCTATCTTTGACCGGATATACCAACCCAATTTTTAAGATGCGTACCAGGATCATCGTACTCGCTTTGCTGACCGCAGGATTTTTTTCCACCTGCGTTCCCGCCCGTAAATACGAAGAAGAAAAAAACAAGCGTATCGCTGCAGAGGCGGATCGCGACCGTCTCAAGAAAGAGAACGACGATTACGCCACCAAAAGCGCCGAGATGGATCGCCAGCTGGCGGAAAACAAAAAACAGATCGGCCAGCTGCAGGGTGACACCTCCGGTTGCGGCATGCGCTACCGCCTGCTGAGCAGCCAGTACGATCAGTTGACCGCCAACTACGAGCTGCTGCTCAAGCAAAACAAAGAGCTCATGCAGCGCACGACGAACGAGAACACGCAGCTCGTCGGCAAGCTCAACATGACGCAGGAGCAGCTCATCGCGAAAGAAGATTCGCTCAAGCGCATGGACATCAACCTCAAGAAGCAAAAACGTTCACTCGACTCGCTGACGATCGAACTGCAGAAGCGTGAAGCCCGCGTTCGTGAGCTTTCTTCCGCACTTGCCACCCGCGATTCTGCGATCGTGGCGATCAACAAAAAAGTGAAAGATGCGCTCGTCGGTTTCGAAGGGCAGGGCCTTACCGTCACGATGAAAGACGGACGCGTTTACGTTTCGCTGGAAGACAAACTTCTTTTCGCATCGGGCAGCTATAAAGTGGCGCCGAAAGGAGAAGAAGCCTTGAAGCAACTGGCGTCGGTGCTCGTCTCGAACCCCGATATCAACGTGATGGTGGAAGGACATACCGACGACGTTCCGTACAAAGGCGCCGGCGATATCAAAGACAACTGGGACCTCAGCGTCCTGCGCGCAACCACGGTTGTAAAAATCCTATTGCAGTACGGTAACGGCAAGATCGATCCGAAGCGTCTGACGGCTGCCGGTCGCGGCGAATACTTCCCGATCGACACGGCGAAAACGGCAGAGGCCCGCGCGAAGAACCGCCGCACCGAAATCATTCTCACACCGAAGCTGGACGAGCTCTTCAAAGTGCTCAACGGCCAGTAAGCCACAAGAAAGTTTTTTAAAAAAGCCCGTTCGGTTATCCGGACGGGCTTTTTTATTGCGGCGTTCCGCGGTAGCGTTAGCAGGTGCGCTAATTTTGTACTTCATCAACGTGATCCAACATGAAGTACAATTTATTAGGCAATACAGGATTGAAAGTTTCCGAGCTCTGTCTCGGCACGATGACCTTCGGCGGAAAAGGGATATGGACAGCGATCGGGAAACTCGACCAGCAGCCGGTGGATGAGCTCGTGCGCAAGGCGGTGGATGCGGGCATCAACTTCATCGATACGGCGAACGTATATTCGGAAGGTCTCTCGGAAGAGCTCACCGGCAAAGCGATCCGCAATCTCGGTTTGAAACGCAACGATCTTGTGCTCGCAACCAAAGTGCGCGGCAAGATGAATGACGGCCCCAACGGCAGCGGACTTTCGCGCAAGCATATCCTGCACGAAGTGGAAGAGAGCCTGCGCCGTTTGAATACGGATTACATCGATCTCTACCAGATCCACGGCTACGATGAGCTCACGCCGCTCGAAGAAACGCTCGACACGCTCGACCTGCTGGTGAAAAGCGGGAAGGTGCGTTACATCGGTTGCAGCAACCTCGCCGCGTGGCAGCTGATGAAAGCGCTCGCACATTCCACGAATCATCGCATTTCGAAATTCGTTTCGCTGCAGGCGTATTATACTGTCGCTGGACGTGATCTCGAGCGCGAGCTTGTGCCGCTGCTGAAAGACCAGCACGTCGGCCTCATGGTCTGGAGCCCGCTGGCCGGCGGATTCCTCAGCGGAAAATACACGCGCGCCGGTGAAGCAAAAGAAGGATCGCGCCGCATCAATTTCGATTTTCCGCCGGTGAACAAAGAGCGTGCGTTCGACATCATCGACGTGCTGCAGGAAATGGCGAAAGCGAAAAATGCGACGGTGGCACAGCTGGCGCTGGCGTGGTTGCTGCACCAGCGTGTGGTCACGAGTGTGATCATCGGCGCGAACAAGCCGGAGCAGCTGGACGAAAACATCAAAGCGACGGGCATTACATTTTCTCCTGAAGAGTTGTTGAAGATCGATGAAGTGAGCCGGCTTCCGCAGGAGTATCCGCACTGGATGCTGGAGCGGCAGGGTGGCGACAGGAAGCGGCAATAGAAGCTGCTTTCAATTATCCTGAGAAACCAGCGTTAATCATGACGCGTCAGCATTCTTTTCGAACGTTCTTTTCTTTAGTAGAAAAGAACCAAAAGAATCGCCATCTGACGCAGTTTGCCTAAAATCAGCAGGAAAAATTCCGAAGGAAGAAACCAAGCCGCGCTCCCGCACATTCAGCCCGGGCTCCGTGGTTTCTTCCCGCACAAAAGCCCAACGCCATTTTTCCTGCTGATTTCTTAACGGCCAACTGCTGAGAATGGCCCTTGGTTGAGCGTCCGTCAACAGCCGGGATATTTTTTCTTGCACTAAACCTTTTTCCTGCGCGATCGTCAAACGCTTTGTACCTTGATCAGCATGACGCACGATCGCAGAACATTTCTTCGCACGACAGCTTTGGCGACAGCAGGACTGATGGCTTCGCAGTTGCCGGCGCAAACGTTTAACGGTGATGCGCAGCGTGAATTACTGCTCGCGCCGCGGCTGAAAAAAGGAGACCTCATTGCGCTTACTGCCCCGGCGGGCGCAATCTTCAACAAGGAAAGCATCGGCAAAGCGCGGCTGGCGCTCGAAGCGCTCGGCTTTCGTGTGCGTGAATGCGAATCGCTCGGCAGGCAGTACGGATATCTTGCCGGCACCGACGAGCAGCGCGCGCAGGAGCTGATGGAGCTTTTCACGGATGACAGCGTGAATGGAATCGTAGCCATGCGCGGCGGTTGGGGATGCGCGCGGTTGCTGCCGCTGCTCGATTTCGAAAAGATCCGGCAGCATCCGAAAATGCTTTCCGGTTTCAGCGACATCACGACGCTGTTGCTGGCGCTGCAGGCAAAAACGGGACTCGTCACGTTTCACGGGCCGGTCGGCAATTCATCGTGGTCGCCGCTGACGAATCGTTTTTTCATGAGCTGCGTTTCGGAAAATACACAGCCGGAAATGATCGACAGCGAAGCCGACCCGATCTGCCTCGGAACCGCAGAAGGAAAATTGCTCGGCGGAAATCTCGCGGTGTTGTGCAGCCTGCTCGGCACTTCGTATTTACCCGATTTCAAAGACGCGCTGCTTTTTCTCGAAGAAACGGAAGAGGAGCCGTACAGCATCGACCGCATGCTCACGCAGCTTGATCTTGCAGGCGTGCTGCGGCAGGTGCGCGGCGTCATCTTCGGAAAATGCACAAAATGCGATGCGGAGGAACCGGAGAAATCATTCACGTTGCGCGAAGTGCTGCAGCAGAAACTCGGCGCGTTGAATGTTCCCGCCATTACGAATTTCAGTTTCGGCCACACGGTCGACAAATATACTTTTCCGGTTGGCGTGCGTGCGCGAATGGATGTCGGGAATAGAACGGTGCAGCTGCTGGAAAATTCCGTTTTATAAAAATCATCCTGATGAAAAAATCATTACGCATTCTGCTGTTCACTGTGCTGTTTCCTTTTGCCGCATTCGCAAGCGCCAACGACACGGTGATCTTCACACCGCTCGGGCATTATTATTTCACGCCCGCGAACAACGGTTATTCCGGTTACACGCCGCTGATCGATCGCCTCGGCCGACCGTATCTCTATCTCGTCACGAAAGAAGCGGGCCTCGTCACCTTCGATATTTCGAATACGATGAACCCGGTGGTGGCGAACACGCAACCCGTTTCCGTATTCAACAACCTGAAGCCTTCCGCGGTGGCGCAGGACAGCAATTACCTCTTCGTCGGTCTCGGCGATTTCGAATCAGGGCAAACTTCCGGGCTGGCGATCTTCAACATTACGAATCCGCAGTCGCCCGTGCTGCTCGATCAATGGGATTCGACAGTGTTCTCCGGCGGTGTAGGACAAGTGGTCTGGCAGGGCAATTACGCCTATCTCGCCGGCATGACGGAAGGCGTGATCATTCTCAATATTGCGAACAAGCAGAACATTCAATTCGTCAGCAGCATTCTTCCCGATCCGAATTTCGGTCCGCATGCCTACACGTATCACTCGCGCGGGCTCTGCCTCAATCACGACACGCTGTTGGTGGCCGACGACAACGGCGGCTTGCGCGTGATCGACGTGACGAATAAAAATGCGCCGTCGGAGATCGGTTTGTTCATTAGCCCGAACATCGAAGCGAACGGCAACCACGCCATCTACAACCACGTGCACCGTCTCGGCGATTACGCGTATTGCACGATGGATTATTGCAGCTGGTCGGTGGTGAACGTGGCGAATCCGGCAGCGATGACGGAAGTCGCGTGGCAGAATACGTTCGGTGCGCAAAACGCATTGGATTGGTTCGGCAGTCCCGGCCACACGAACGAGCTGGTGTACGATGCACCGACGAACATCATGATGGTTTCCGGCACGGCAACGGAAGTGCTTGCGTTTGATCCGGCGATTCCCGCACAGCCGCGACTGATGGGGAAGTACGGCAATCCGAATGATAGCATCGCTGCCTGGGGCGTGGACGTGTACGGCAATCTCGTCGTGGCGGCCATCATTCACAATCCATTCAACTGGCCGTACAATTCAATTGAAGGCGGCATCCAGCTGCTGAACTTCAGCGTGCTCACCGGCATGGAAGAAGAAACGACGCAGCCTTCCTTGACTTTGTTCCCGAATCCTGCGAATGAAAGCTGCAACATTCTTCTTCCGGCTTGCGAAAGCGCATTGACGATCGACGTGCTGGATATTTCAGGAAGGATTGTACTGACGCAAAATGTATCTCGCGGCGAAAAAGAATATCAGCTCGATCTTTCGTCCTTGAGCAGTGGAATGTATACGGTACGCGTTTCCGGCGATCGTGTGTTGCAGACGGCGAAAGTGGTGAAGGAATAAGCTTACGGCGTCCTGTTCACCTGCAGCTTTTGCCAGGTTATCGAACGTTCGTTGAAGAAAACGAATTTGAAGCCGGCGAGAAAAAAGAAATAATTGATACGCGTGATCAGCAGCAGGTAGTTTCTCGTTTTCGGAAACAAAAGCAATAACGCGAACGGAAGCAGCAGCACCGCCAAATAATAAAGCGGCAGGAATTCCAGGGCGAGCATCGCTGAGCTGATCAGCAACAACAGCAGCAGCAAAGGCAACAGCAGCTTCATGTATTTGTAAACGAGGAACCGGCAAAAGGTCGTCGCCGGCAATTGACGGATGAGTGAGAAATGCCGGTAGAGAAACACCAGCAAACCGCGTGTCAATCGCTCGAGGCGTTCGCGGGTGTAATAATGGTTGAATTCCACGTCGCGGATCACTGCTTCTTTTTCCTGCACCAGCCGTTTGTCCTGCGCGATCGTGGAGACGACAACGAACAGGTCGTCGAAGAGAATATCCGTCGGAATTTCCCGGAACACGGAACGCCGCTGCGCATATAACGCCCCGAACACATTCAGGCTGGAGCTGCCGTCGCTTTCCGAAAATGCAATCGCGTTCAGCAATCTCCGGAAAAAGGAACCGTTCTCTTTTTCTTTCCCGTCGACGAGTGTGCATGAAACGGTTCCGACGGTCGGATCTTCGAAGCGCTGCACGAGTTTGCGGATGCTTCCTTTTTTCATCACCTGCCGGCAATCGCTGAAGACGAGAATTTCGTGGCGGCATTTCGTAACGGCGCGGTTGACGTTTTCGATCTTGGTGGCGCGTTCTTCAGAAGTGAGCAGGTGAATGCCGGGACGATCCAGGAATTCTTTTACGATTTCATTCGTGCGATCAGTCGATCCGCTGGTGACGATAAAAAGCTCGGAGCCTTCGATCCATTCTTCGGGATCGATCAGCGAAAGGATCTTTTGGCCGATGTACGCTTCTTCGTTATAGCAGGCGACGATGATGCTGACCGGCTGCGAAAAATTTCCCGTGATGCGTTGCGGTTTTTTCCCGAAACGGCTGCGTAGCCACGCAACGAGCGGGTAGGAGAAGAGCGTGAGACAAAGCGCCGCGCTGACAAAAAACAAAACGAGCATCGACGTGATCATGATCAGCGGTTGAGCAGTTTTTTCGCCATCGTTTTCGCTTTGGATGTGAGGACGAGTTTTGCAGGCACCGTTCCGTTTCCGCTGAGCAGCGCACGTAAAGTCCGGAGCGAAGTGCCGCGCCGCACATTCCAGCGATGCAGCAAAAAGTGTTCGTCATCGAGCGTATTGATCGTCGTATCCGTTGACAGCACTGCGCGGTAACCGGCGAGCTTCGCTTGTTGAAGGACGTTGGCATTGTAACGTCCGTACGGTAATGCGAAAAGATCAACCGGTTTGCCCGTGATCATTTCAAGTTGCTGTTTTGAATCGCGCAGCTCGGCGAATTGTTCTTCCTGCGAAAGCGTGCGCAGGTCGCGGTGCGTGCTGCCGTGCGAGCCGATGATGAATTTCGCTTCCGATAAACTGCGGAGCTGTGTTTCACTTGCGCGATTTTCTTTCCCGATGAAATGGATGACCGGGAAAAAAGCAGCGGTGAATCCGAATTGCTGCAGCAGCGGTTGCGCGATGTCGATATCGGAGGTGTGACCGTCGTCGAAGGTGAAGGCAACAGCGAAAGGGAAATTATTTTCAGAAGCGCCGGGAGCAATTACCGGGACATTTAATTCGCGCACGAGTTGCAATTGCTTTTCGAATGCAGCAGGCGAAACGGCGTAGCGGTCGTTCGTCGCGTCTGCGAGACGATGATAATTCAGGATGAGCAAACGGCAGGGCACGATTGTTACGTTTGACGGATCGATCACCGCTTCTCACGAATGGTGTGCGATTGGTCCGGGATTGGCTCAAATGTATAATTGCGCAAAAGCAAATCCAACGGAAAATACGGGATGCAATAAAAGAGATTCGCGATCGTTTCTATCCGAACAATCCGCTGAACACTTCTTCGATCTTGCCGACGAGATGCAGCTTGATGCCGTAGCTGCCGGCTTTCAATCCTTTGTGATATTTCGAAATGTAAATTTCCTTGAAGCCTAACTTCTCCGCTTCAGCAATGCGCTGTTCGATGCGGTTGACGGGACGGATCTCTCCGCTCAGGCCGACTTCCGCTGCGAAGCATACGCCCGCAGGAACAGGAATATCCGCATTCGAAGAAAGCACGGCGCACACGACCGCGAGATCGATGCCGGGATCTTCCACTTTCAATCCGCCGGCGATGTTGAGGAAAACATCTTTTGCGCCTAGACGGAAGCCGCAGCGTTTTTCGAGTACTGCCAGCAGCATCGCGAGACGACGAAGATCGAATCCCGTCGAAGAGCGTTGCGGCGTACCGTAAGCAGCCGTGCTCACCAGCGCCTGTGTTTCGATCAGCATCGGGCGAAGTCCTTCCATCAGCACGGCAATGGAAACGCCGCTCACGGGTTCTTCCCGCGCGGTGACGAGAATCTCAGAAGGATTGCTGACTTCGCGCAAGCCGCTGCCCTGCATCTCGTAAATGCCGAGCTCGTTGGTGGAGCCGAAGCGGTTTTTCGTCGTGCGCAGCAAACGGTAAACGTGGTTACGATCGCCTTCGAACTGCAGCACGGTGTCGACCATGTGCTCGAGCACTTTCGGTCCGGCGAGCGAGCCTTCTTTCGTAATGTGGCCGATGAGGAACACCGGCACGTTCGATTCTTTCGCGAAGCGCATCAGCTCGGCCGCACATTCTCGCACCTGCGAAACGCTTCCGGGTGAAGATTCGACGTGCGCCGTGTGCAGCGTCTGGATGGAATCGATGATCAGCAGCTGCGGTTCGACCTGCGCGATCTGCTGGAAAATATTCTGCGTGTTTGTTTCGGTGAGAATGAAGCAATCGGGATTTTTGATGCCGATGCGTTCCGCGCGCATCTTGATCTGCTCTTCGCTTTCTTCACCGGAAACGTACAACACGCGCAAATTTTTGATCTGCGTCGCCAGCTGCAGCATGAGCGTGGATTTCCCGATGCCGGGCTCGCCGCCGAAAAGAATCAGCGAACCGGGAACGAGCCCGCCGCCGAGCACGCGCGCTAATTCATTGTCATAAATCGGGAACCGCGTCTCGGTTGTTGCCGTGATCTCGCCGAGCTTGACGGGCTTCGGTGCGCGTTGCGTCGAACGTGATCCGAAACCTGACGTGCGCGTATCGGTGCTCTTCTGCACGATCTCTTCGACGTACGTGTTCCATTCGCCGCAGGAAGGACATTTGCCGATCCACTTCGGGGATTGCGCGCCGCAGTTCTGGCAGAAGAAAGAGGTTTTTACTTTGGCCATGAAATCAATTTGCCGATGTGGCAATATGCTAATGTGCTAATGAAAAATCAATAATCGAACAAAGGTACGCTGTGATGGATGATTTGCTGCTGTTGCAAAATCTATCGCTTTCTTCCAGTGATTTTCGACGTTAGCAGCGTTGAGGAGAAAGTTCTCGACTTCGCTCGAACAGGCTTGAGGGATTATCAATTACATGATTCCGCCCACGGCCACACCCGCCTGTATGCCGACCCAGCCGTTGCCGTAGAGCCATTTCGCGCCGATGTAGGGTTTGACGAACAAGCCGCTTTCGAAATTTTTCTGTGCGCCGATGCCGTAATCGCCGGAGAGCGTGAAGATCTGTTTGCGGCCGGTGTCGTTGTTCTTGCCGATGAGATCGATGCTGAGCGGGTTGATGTTGAGATGGAATTCAATTGGCTTTTCCGCGCCGATTGCATAGCTCATGCCTTTCGGGACGAGCGCGCCGGCAATGCCGAGCACCTTCAGCCACGAGCGCGAGGAATCCGCCAGCAGCAGGAATACCAATGGCAAACCGGCGTCGCAATGAAAGTAGCCTTTGCCGTCGCCGGTGATGCCGCCGCCGATCTCGTAGTTGAGGAACAGCCCGGTTTCCCACGGCGAATACTGGCATTGCATACCGACGGAATACGTTTGCACAGCGGTGAAGGAATTCATCTGCGCAAAACCGGCTAAACGCACCTGCGAACGCGCAGGCAACAACAGCAGGAACAGGAAGACGAAAGCGAAGAGGAGTTTTTTCATTGGGGTCGGATGAAAAATGGTTCAGGCCTGGAATTCATGCACGAGCACGTGATCGATCCAGATGCGATAGGTGTGCGGTTGTAAATACGGCATGATCAGCGGTCGCGTTTTCTGCACGACGAGGTAATGTTTTTCATTCACGCCGATCCACAGCGGGAAAGAACGCGTGAGCTCGAAACCGAAGACCAGCCATTGGTGAACGGCGGTGTAGCCATCGACGCGGATCTCGAATTTTCCCCAGAACCGGTCGTAGTAAATCGAGACCGCGTGCTGTTCCTGGTAGCCGATGGTGAAATGATGTTCCATGGATCAGATGCGAATGCCGATCAGAAGAATATCGTCGACCTGCTCATGCTGTCCGCGCCACTGGTCGAGCTCCTGTTCGAGCAATTGTTTTTGTTCCGCCATCGGCCGGTGACCGATGAACGCAAGCAGCTGGCGCAGGTGTGCGATCTTGAATTTTTTTCCGTTGGGCCCGCCGAACTGATCCGCGTATCCGTCGGTGAACAGGTACAGCGCATCACCCGGGCGAAGATCGATCGTGTGATTGTCGAAGCTCGCCGCAGCATGCGCCTGTTGCCCGATCGCCTGGCGGTTGCCGCGGAATTCCGTGATCACGCCGTTGCGCAGCAGCCACACCGGGTTGTTCGCGCCTGCAAATTCCGCGCGGTAATTTTTCCGGTCGATCGACAGCAACGCGATATCCATGCCGTCGTTCACCTGGAAAAGTCCGGGAGCGGGGCTCGTGGTTTCGTGCTGCCCGAGCGTTTGCTGCATGCCTTTGTTGAGCGAATGCAGGATGGGCGCCGGTTTGCTGATGCCGTACACCTGCAGCGCCTGGTTGAGCAGGTTCAATCCGACGACGCTGAGCAGCGCGCCGGGAACGCCGTGCCCTGTGCAGTCGCCGGCCGCAATGAGAATTTCATTTCCCCACGGTTCCACCCAATAGAAATCGCCGCTCACGATATCACGCGGACGATAAAGCACGAACGAATCGGGGAGATGCTGCTCCATCTTCGTGAGCGAAGGCAGCATGGCGCGCTGGATCCGCCGCGAATAGATGATGCTGTCGGTAATGTCTTTGTTCTTGATGCCGAGCTCTTCGTTCTTGCGTTCGATGACCTGGTTCTGCGCAGCGAGCAACACATTCGCGCGACGGTTGCGCTGCCAGGCGTACAGCACGTAACCCGCGAAGATCAGCAGCAGGAATGCGCCGATGCCGATGATGACCACGCGTTGCTGTGCGCGTTTTTCAGTTTCCGTGCGGCGGGCGAGCTCCTGTTCTTTTTCCATCAGCACGCGTTCGCGGCGTTCGCCCTGCCAGCGGTTCGTCAGCTCGTTGATGCGGCTGGAATTCTCATCGTTGAAAAGCGAATCGCTCACTTCCTTGAAGCGGATGTGATACTTCAGCGCGTCTTCGTATTGTCCCATCTCGGCATAATCTTTCGACACTTCTTCGTACAGCACGCGAATGCCTTCGAGGTATTCGCTTTCCCGCGCCATCGCTTCCGCTTTGAAATGCCATTCGAGTGCATGCGGGTATTGCTTGCGCGTGCGGTACAAACTGCCGATGTTGATCGCCGCATCCACCATGCCCGTCTGGTTGCCGAGCGTTTCGCAGAGCTCGTACGAAAGCTGGTACGCATCCATCGCGCCGGCGAAATTTTCCTGCGTTTCGTACACGAAGCCGATGTTGTTCAAAGCGAGCGCTTCGATCTCTTTGTCGCCGTTCTTCTCCGCTTCGTCTTTGGCGTGGCGGCAATACTCCAGGCCTTTTGCATAATTCTTCTGCGACATGTAGATCGCGCCGATGTTCAGGTACACCGTCGGCAATCGTGATTTGTCGTTGAGCGTGTTGATGAGATCTGCGGCGTTCGAATAATGCGTGAGCGCGAGCTCGTTGTTGTTCTGGTCGCTGTAAACGTTGCCGAGGTTGATGTAGCTGAGCACCATGCCCTGCTTGTCGCCGATGCGTTCGCGGATGCTGAGCGCCTGCAGGTGCGCTTTGATCGCGTCGATGTATTCGCCCCTGCGGTAATGGATCACGCCGATGTTGTTGTAGCTGTCGCCGCGGCCTTTGTCGAAGTTGGTTTTCTCCGCCAGCGCGCGTGCCTGTTCCGCATAGTTGAGCGCCGTCGCCGGGTCGGAGCTGCGCAGCGCCCAGGAAAGACGGTTCAGGGTTTTGACTTTGCCGGTATCTTCTTCCTGCGTCGCGAGCACTTTTTTAAGGCTGTCGACGGTTGCGGGTTGCGCAAATGAAAAAACGGATATCAGCAGGCTGCAAAGAAGCAGGGAACAGGCCCGGGATTGCATAGCGGCAAAGCTACAACAATCATATTCATGGCTGATATTGCTCAGGGCGCCTGCAGGGGCGCTGTTTTCCAGTCAATTGCAAATTGTTTAAAAACCTTCTAAATAAGAAGACTGACAATTACCTGACAAATCCAGCGCGTGCCTGGGGGAAATTTGTGATGCAGAACATAATCATGCAGCAATTTCATCTTTTAGCCCTGACCCATCGTTCGATCGACCTCGCCGATATCGGCCGCTTTCACCTGGCGGAAGAAAACCGTACGGCTGTGCTGGAGCGGGTCAAAAATTCGTGCGGACTTTCGGAGCTCATGTATTTGTCGACCTGCAACCGTGTAGAGTTCCTCATTGTGACGGACGCGACGGTCGACCGCAAATTCATTGCAAAATTTTTCCAGGCGTTCAATTCGCAGGAAGCAAAGTTCGCTGAAAAAGCGGAACTGTTCTCCGGCGAAGCGGCGCTGCAGCATCTTTTTGAAGTTTCTTCTTCGCTCGATTCGCTGGTGGTCGGCGAACGCGAGATCATCACGCAGGTTCGTAATTCTTACGAGCAGGGAAAAGAAGCAGGCCTCACCGGCGATACACTTCGCATCCTGGTTCGTAAGGCGATCGAAACGGCGAAAGCGGTTTACACGCAAACGAACATCGCACGCAACCCGGTTTCCGTTGTATCGCTCGCTTACCGCAAGCTGCGCGACCTGAACGTTTCGCTCGACGCGCGCATCCTGTTCATCGGTTCCGGTGTAACGAACACTTCGATGGCGCGTTACCTGCGCAAGCATGGCTTTACGAAATTCACCGTTTTCAACCGCACACTGTCGAATGCGCAGCTGCTCGCGGAAGAGATCGGCGGCACCGCTTTCCCGCTGACGAAACTTTCAGATTACCACGAAGGTTTCGACGTGATCGTCACCTGCACGGGTGCGGACTACGCGGTGATCACGCCTGAAATTTATCATACGCTGGCTGCCGGCGATCGTTCCCGCAAGGTGGTGATCGACCTCGCTGTTCCGAACGATCTTGATGCGGAAGTGCTGCGCCAGTGGGACGTGAATCTTATCGCGGTGAATAACCTGCAGGATGTTGCAGGAGAAAATCTCCGCCAGCGCGAACAGGAGCTCGACGCCTGCCGCAGCATCATCGCGGAAAGCATTGCGACGACGCGCCAGGAATTGCGCGAACGCAAGATCGAGCTGGCCATGTCGGAAGTGCCGCGCAAAGTGAAAGAGATCCGCGAGACCGCTGTAAATGCTGTCTTCGCGAAAGAGATCAGCGGCCTCGATAACGCTTCGAAGGAAGTGCTCGACCGCATTCTCAATTATGTCGAGAAAAAATACATCAGCGTTCCGATGAAGCTGGCCCGTGAAATTCTCGCGGAAGAAGTGAAGGAAGCCTAAGTTTTATTCCAGTGAGTCATCCGGTCTCTTTTCAACGTAAGCTCGTGATCGCCTCCCGCGGCAGCGAGCTCGCCCTCTGGCAGGCGCATTTTGTGCAGGCGGAGCTGAAGCGCGTCGGCATCGATTCCGAAGTGCGCATTTACAAAACGCAGGGCGACAACATCCAGCATCTTCCGCTCGGCAAGCTCGAAGGAAAAGGCTTTTTCACGAAAGAGATCGAAGACGCGCTGCTGAACCACGAAGCGGATCTCGCCGTGCATTCGCACAAAGATCTTCCCACCGTTTCACCGCCGCAGCTGAAGATCGCCGCCGTTTCCTATCGCGAAAATCCTTCGGAGCTCATTCTCATCCGCAAAGAATCGGTCGATCTTCGCCGCAAATTCCGTTTTAAAAAAGGCGCAGTTGTCGGCACTTCTTCCGGTCGCCGCAAAGCACAGTTGCTCGCGTTTCGTCCCGATATCGAACTGAAAGATTTGCGCGGCAACGTTCCGACGCGCATCCAGAAATTACGTGACGGCGAATACGACGCGATCCTCGTGGCTGCCGCAGGTCCGGAGCGACTGAAGCTCGACCTCAGCGATTTTCATATTGAAACGCCCGACGTACACGAGTTCATTCCTGCTCCTGCGCAGGGTGTGCTCGCTTTGCAAACGCGCGCCGATGATGCGGAACTGATCGAAGCGCTGCAGCAGCTGCATCACAGCGATGTTGCCGATGCGATCGCGATCGAACGGAAAATTCTCAACCTCTTCGAAGGCGGATGTCACATGCCGCTCGGCGCTTATTGCGAAAAAGATGAGGAGACGTTTAAAGTCTGGACGTCGATGGCCGACGATTGGGACAAGCCGCTGCGCGTATTGTATACCGAAACGCGCAAGCCGGAAACCATTGCCGAGCGCATTGTCGAAAAGCTGCGCGCGGTCCGTCCTGCCCATGTTTTCATTACGCGCGATCTCCGCGACGACGATTTCTTTTTCCAGGTGCTGAAAGCGAACGGCTGTGAAGTGTACGGCCGTGCGTTGATCGAAACGCATCGTGTGCCGCTGAAAAAAGTGCCGGAAGCGCAATGGGTGTTCTTCTCGAGCAAACAGGCCGTCAAGCATTTTCTCGGGCAAACGAAGCTGACGCCGGGCACGAAGATCGGTGCAGTCGGAAAAGCGACTTCGGATGAGCTGCGCAAGTTCAACCTTCGTGCGGATTTCATCGGCGGCGGAACCGACACGCGCGCTACCGCCAAACAATTTGCAGCCGTTGTCGGCCGCTCGAAAGTGCTTTTCCCGCAGGCGAAAGGCAGCCTGAAAACGGTGCAGCAGCAAATGCCCGCCGCGCAGGTGATCGACCTTATCGTTTACGAAACGATCCAGCGTTCTGCCGAAAATCTTCCTGCTGCCGACATTCTCGTGTTCACCAGCCCTTCGAACGTCGAAGCGTTTTTCGAGAAGAACAGCGTTGCTCCCGGACAAAAGCTCGTCGCGATGGGCCACGCTACCGGCAATTCGCTCAAAGAACGCGGCTTCCACAGCTTCTGGTCGCCCGACAGCTTCGATGATGCGGGACTGACGCGCGCGGTGATGGGTGCGATCACGGGCTGAAAATTTTCCTGAACTTTTTTTCGCGACACGTGTACCGCTTTGAAACCGGCAGGAACTTCCTGTCTTCAAACGTACCGTATCATGCGAAAAACTTTAACCGCGATCCTTCTGCTTTTCACTGCGGCTGCCGCTTCGGCGATGACGTTTTACGACCAGCTTTGCGCATTCAATTTCAACTGGGAAAAGTATGCGCTGCAGACGCCGTCCGGAGAAGCGCGTGTATTTTCTTCCGACCGCGAATACATCCAGGCGCATCTTGAAAACGTGCTGAAGATCCTCCGTGCTGAAAATACCAATGGGCTTTCGGAAGCACAAAAAATCTCGCGCGAAAAGATGTTGACGCTGCTCGACGGTTATCGTCTTGCGGGAAAATTTCCGATGAACTATTACCGTCGCGAGCGCATTCCTGTTTTCATCGACGAGCACGGCACGCACTGCGCGGTGGGTTATCTTATGATGATGACCGGCGAAGAAGAGATGGCGCAGCGCATTTCACGCACGGATAATTACGCGTGGGTGAAAGACATTCATGATCCCGGTGTGGCGGCGTGGCAGGAAGCATCCGGGCTTTCCGTCGAGAATCTCAAGCTGATCCAGGGCGCGTACGATTCGTATCGCTGGGACGCGCTTCTGATTGTGGAGCGTTACCAGACACCGCAGCGCCCGGCCGTCACCACTGCGTATTTTTCGAAAACACGATTGGGCACAACGCCCGCAGAAATGACGGATGACAATATCTGGTTCAAAGGCGAAGGAGAGAACGGTGTACTCAATGGAAAATGGGTGCAGAACTATGTGAAAGGCATTCCGTGGATTGAAGGTTATTATGAAAACGGCGAACGCACCGGGCAGTGGAAAGAATATTACCAGGGAACGGACAAGCTCTGCCGGACAGAGCGCTGGAGCAACAACAAGCTGAACGGCACGCGCACGCGTTGGGACCGCGACGGGAATGTGATCGAAGAAATTCTTTTCACGAACGGACAAGCTGTTTCAAAGATCAATTACGAGCGCGCCGATTCACTGGTGTACATCCGCATTCCCGAAGATTCGCTGCATGTTTATACGCAGGTGCTGAATTTTCGTGGTGAGCTGATCGCGTGCGGACACGAATCCATTTATAATCCCGGCAACCTGCTGTGGTTCCAGAACATCGAACTGACGGCGTTGAATTCGGCTTCGATCTCGGCGCGTTCCATGGCAAACGGTAACAACATCAATCTCTTTAACGGAGGAGAAAACGGACTTTACAACACGCCGCCGCTGGTGCAGTATAAAAAAGAGGGCGACTGGATGTATTACCGCGATACGGTGCAGCAGTATGCCGCATTGAAATCCGGCAAGACAACGCCGGTAGAATTATTCCGCGGCGCTTACCAGCATTACGGCAATCAATTATTCGGCACGCTAATGATGTTCGAAGGTCCCGGACTCACTGCTGCCTGCGATTCGGTAAAAGTGACGTACGCCGACGATCTTGTGCAGGAATTTTATGGATATGTCAACAATGATTTCGTTCACCTGCACATTGCTTATTTCAGACAAGGCACGGAACGTTATCATAAGGGAACCTATTACGGTCTTCCGGCGGGACAGATTTCGGAAACGGGCCGTTACAACAGCGCGGGCGAACGGATCGGTGAATGGCATTACTTCGACGTGAACGGCACGATGTATAAATCGGAAAACTATACGGTTCCACGCCGCGAAATCATCGGGATGAAAAATTAACGAACCTGCCGGGCGACAATCGATCCCGAAGCGGCGTAAAGCTGTTTCGGGATTCTTTTTTTCTAAATACAGCTAAGGCATTCCGCTTTTTGTGCCCTGCCGTGACGTTTCGCTGACAATCGGAGCGGGAATGCGCCGTATTTTTGTATTCCAATTTTCCGATCATGATCCAACGTCCGCGCCGCACGCGCAAAAATGAAATTGTCCGCAACCTCGTAGCGGAAACGCGCCTGAGCAAAGAGCAATTCATCTATCCCTATTTCGTAGCGCACGGCAAAAACGTGAAGCATGAAATTTCCGCCATGCCGGGCATTCATCATTTCTCCATCGACACGCTGCTGAAGGACGCGGAAAAAGGGTTGAGATCCGGCATCAACAAAGTGCTGCTGTTCGGTGTCGGTGAACCGAAAACGGAAGACGGCAGCTCGGCGCACGGCGATCACAGCATCGTTCCGGAAGCGGTGAAAGCATTGAAGAAAGCGTTCGGCAACGAGCTGTACGTGATCACCGACGTTTGTGTTTGCGCGTATACGACACATGGTCATTGCGGCATCCTGCACGACGGTTACGTAGAGAACGATCCTTCCGTTGAGCTGCTCGCGAAGATGGCGCTCTCCCATGCGCAGGCCGGCGCTGATATGGTTGCGCCTTCCGACATGATGGATGGCCGCGTCGGTGCGATCCGCGCGAAGCTCGATGAAAATGGTTTCGTCAACACGGCGCTCATGTCGTATGCGGTGAAGTTTGCTTCGGCGTATTACGGCCCGTTCCGCGAAGCCGCAGATTCCTCCCCGCAATCCGGCGACCGCAAGGCCTACCAGATGGATGCACGCAACGGCAATGAAGCGGTGCGTGAAGCGCTGCTCGACGTCGAAGAAGGCGCCGACATCATCATGGTGAAGCCCGCGCTGGCGTATCTCGATGTTATTCGCCGCGTGAAAGAAACGATTGATCTTCCCGTTGCCTGCTACAATGTTTCCGGCGAATACAGCATGGTCAAGCTCGCCGCTGCGCAGGGGCTTATCGATGAGCAAAAGATCGTGATGGAGAATATGACGGCGTTTACGCGCGCCGGTTCGGATATCATCATCACGTATCACGCGCGTGATATTGTGGAGAAGGGTTGGTTGTAGGCAACAGATTCGCCGATGTCATTGTCGCGACGTAACGCCGGGCGCACCCGGCGGGTCGGGTGTTAACACCCGACTCCTCTTGCGCTAACCATTTACAAACGGCTATTTGTTTTGCTGCGTTTACTTTTGCCCGTATATATTTTGTTGTATGGGTTTAAGATATAGAACACAGTTGCTGGATTATCATTGTTTCTTCATCACCACCACATTTTATAAACGAATCCGGCATCTCGAAGATCCCCGCATAGTGGCGATCATCAATGAGTCATTTCATTTTGTCAATGAAAAATATGCTTGCCGGCTGATCGCCTATGTGTGGATGCCGGATCACATTCATTTCATCTGCTATTTTGAAAAGGAAAATAAGCTGATCGAATACATGCGGGATTTTAAAAAGTATACGTCATTCCGCATCCGCAGGTTAATCACGGCCGACGGCAATGACGCCTTGATGAAAAGATTAACGTTTGAGCATCGCGCTCAGAAGTTTAAAGTGTGGGACGACCGTTTTCATGATGTGCATTTGTTTACAAGAAAGGCTTTACTGATCAGGCTGAATTACATTCACGCCAACCCGGTTCGGGCCGGGCTGGTATCCGAGGCGATTCACTATCCGTATTCAAGTGCCGCGTTCTATTTTAAAGAGGCGGCTTGCCCTTTTCCCATTCTGCATCTGAATGAAGTTGCCTGATGAATCACAAGATGTAGCTGGTAACGCCGGGCGCGCCCGGCGGGTCGGGTGTTAACACCCGACTCCTCTCGTCACTGCGTTCCTCCGGGTAACCTCTTCATCTCCGCCCGATTCTCTATCTTAAGCTCCCCTATGAACGAAGAGCTTTCCTACCCCTACCGCCGTTTCTCCTCCGACCTTTATGCATCTTCGTTGCTGTCGTTGCTCGACGAGCATGCGATCCCTTTTGAAATTGTAGGAGAGCCCGAAGGTGCAGGATCGGTTTTTATCGGCGCGGCTGGAATTCCCGGCGTGATCGTGATGGTGCGTCCTTCCGATGCAAAGCGCATCCAGGAGCTGGAACGAAAAGAACGGCCGGGATTAAAAGACGATGAAGAAGCTCCACAGCTGATCGCCGAAGAGAAAAAGGAGTTCGACACGATCCATCCGTTATGGATAGCCGGCGCTTATATCTTCAGCCTTCTGGGCGCGCCGCTCGCCATGATTTTCGGATGGCACCTGTTCTCTGCTAAACGCAAAAAGGAAGATCTCACGTTCGGATATGCCTATGAACCCGATGTGCGTTTGCACGGCCGTTTTATATTCTGGATCGCTTTCGGATTGGTCCTGCTCGGCTTCTACAGGTGGTTTGCTGTGCACAGCCGCAGCGGTATTCTCGAGCCGATTTCTTTTGTGCTGAGCCGCTTCCGGATCCGCTGAATCATCCGCTTGTTCTGCCTGCGGGAGCTTCAGGGAATTAAAATATTCTGAACTTCGAAACGACTATCCGCTATGGCAGAGACATTTCTTTTCAACCCGGACCTTCCGTTCGTGCGACGCGATTATCCCGGCAATAAGCTGGTGAACGGTCGTTTTGTGAATGAAGACGGCATCGGGCCGGTGGGATTCGGCAAAGTGTTTAAGTGGATGTTTTCCGCTAACCCGCAGCGCGCCGAAAAGAAAGCAGATCCGTTCCGTTTGCCGCTGCGCCCGGATGAAACGATCTTCTCTTCCGAAGAAGACGCTTTCAGCTGGCTCGGACATGCGTCATTCCTGTTTCGTCTTCGCGGGAAATTGCTCCTGACGGATCCTTGTCTGAATGATCTTCCCGGAACGAAGCGCCTGGTTGCGCCGCCTTTCGCGTTTGAAAAATTCCGCAGCGTCGATTACGTGCTCTTCACGCACACGCACCGCGATCACTTCGATCTGAAAAGCGTAAAACAATTGCTGGCCGTAAATCCCGACGTGCATTTTCTCGTGCCGCTCAAGATGCAGCCGCTGCTCAAAACGCTCGGCGCAAAATACATTACGGAAGCCGGCTGGTACCAGCAATACGACAAGCCGCTGGCGCACGGAATTGAAATTGTTTTTCTTCCTGCGAAACACTGGAACCGCCGTTTTCTCCACGATACGAACCGCGAGCTCTGGGGAAGCTTCCTGCTGCGCACCGAAGAGCAAACGATCTATTTCGCCGGCGACACCGCAGCCGCCGATCATTTTTCTTCCATTGCGGAACTCTTTCCCGCGATCAATCACGCGTTCATGCCGGTCGGTGCGTACAAGCCGAATTACATGATGAAAGACGCGCACATTTCTCCCGAAGAAGCGATCGACGCTTTTCATGCGCTGAATGCGAAGATGTTTGTCCCGATGCATTTCGGAACGTACGACCTGGCCGATGAGCCGCCGGGAGAGCCGCTGCGTTTGCTGGAGCAATACAAACGTGACAGCGCGCTGCGCGGGGAATTGCTGGCGCCGGCAGTGGGTGAGCACGTGCGGTTGTGAGGATTTGAATTCCCCCTTTTGTTTGGGCGCAGTCGGGAACTTTTGCCATTCTAATGTGAAAGGTTCCCGATTCCGCTCGAACAAGCTTGTTAAAGCGACCAAACTAAAAATACTGTCGTCGTTTTGTAACGCAGATCCATTTTCATTCTCCGTGTTACCTTTGCGCGATGTCTTCGCCGAAGGAAATTTCCATTCAACAGTACACTTACGATCTGCCCGACGAAAAGATCGCGCGCCACCCTTTGCAGGAACGTGATGCGTCGAAACTGCTCGTGTATGCGAATGGAAAAATCCACGAACGCATCTTCCGCGAATTGCCGCAGGAGCTTCCGGCGGAATCGCTGCTCGTCTTCAACACGACGCGCGTGGTGCGTGCGCGGTTGCTGATGCAGCGGGCGAGCGGCGCAACGGTAGAAATTTTCTGCACAGATGCCGCGGCTGCTTCCGTCGATTTTATCCGCTTGCTGCAGCAACAGAAAGAAGCGGAAGTGCTCGCCTTCATCGGTAACGGCAAACGCTGGAAAGCGGGCGAGAAGCTGCAGCTTTCCATTGGAGAAAACGCCACGCTGTTCGCCGAACGCATCGCTCCTGCGGGAGAACAATTCGTCATCCGCCTTTCCTGGCAACCGGAAGAATGGTCGTTCGCAGAAGTGCTCGACGCAGCAGGAAAAATTCCGCTTCCTCCGTATCTCGGCCGCGACGAAGAGCTGAGCGATGCGGAACGTTACCAGACGATCTACGCGCAGCAAAAAGGTTCGGTCGCGGCTCCCACGGCGGGATTGCATTTCACTGAAAACGTTTTGCAGCAGCTTTCCGAAAAAGGTATCCGCACGGCAGAAGTTACGCTGCACGTCGGCGCGGGCACGTTCAAGCCGGTGAAAGCGGATACGATGGCGGGCCACGACATGCATCGCGAGCAGATCATCGTGTCGCGAACGCTGATCGAACAGCTGCTCGATCCTTCGAAGAAAATTGTGGCGGTGGGAACGACGGCGCTGCGCACGCTCGAGAGCATTTACTGGTTCGGGCGACAGTTGGTGCTGCAGCCGGGGCGTTACGTGGAATCGCTGTTCGTTTCGCAGTGGGAACCGTACGAAGGCCCGGAGGTTCCTGTTCAGGTAGCGTTGCGCACGATCCTCGACTGGATGCAGGAATACAACCATGCGGAAGTGCGCGGCTATACGCAGCTGCTCATCGCGCCGGGTTATCGCTTCCGTGTCGTGCAGGGACTCGTCACGAATTTTCATCAGCCGCAGAGTACATTGTTGTTGCTCGTAGCGGCATTTGTCGGCGAAGACTTCCGGAAGATTTATGATTATGCGCTCTCGCATGATTTCCGGTTCCTCAGTTACGGCGACAGCAGCCTGTTGTGGCGAAAGAGCTGAACAGGCAATATTATTTTCGTGAACCTTTTTCTTTTTGCCGTGTACCGGTTCTCAACAGTACGTGGCAACCGGTAAATCAAATTCCTGCAGCATGCACATTCGTTAAAAACGCACGCCGCCTTTCCGGATTCTCGCGTCTTTAAAGTAAATTACACTCGTGGCAACCCCGAAATTTCTCCGCATTTCCGTTGACGATCCCTGTCAAGTTCCGTGGGACGGCATGACGCCGGTGGACAAAGAGCGCAAACATTGTTCTTCCTGCGATCGCGTGATCACGGATTTTTCGAAGATGAGCGACGACGAGCTGATGTTGTTTTTTACGCACAGCAACGGAAAAATTTGCGGACGGTTTGCGCGTCACCAATTGGACCGGCCGATGCCTTTGCTGCCTCAGAAAACGCAGCCGGCGAAATGGTGGCGAACGTTGCTGTTGTTGCCGCTGACGTTGTTCGGAAAATCGGCGCGTGCGCAAAATGATTCTGTGGCGCAGGTGGTGAAACAGGATTCGCTTATTGTGAATGCGGATAGTCTTTCAGCGGAGAGATTAACGCAAGATTCGGCTGTTGTTTCAACCACGAAAGACACCACCATTTCAGTAAATAGTGACAGTGGAGAAACCAATATTCCAGAGCACCGGACAAAACCTGCGCATCACGATGTTGTTTTTCTCACAGTCACGGGAACTACTATAAGTACCGTTGGTTATTGTACGCCACAAACGGGAGATTACGAACTATTTCCCGCGCCGAAATATCCCATTTTCCCCCAGGCAATCAAACCCTTGCCGGATGAACAGCAGGTATATTCCGCCGATTCCGCTTTCCAGAACGTCACCACCGAAAATCCGCAAAAGCCCGTCGATCCGCAGCCTCCCGCGCAGCAGCCGGCGTCCACCGATCTTTCTGCTGTTCTTCCGGAAAAACGCCGCCGCTTCTGGCGTTCGTGAACTTTTTTCTTCCTGCCGTGTACCGCTTTTCAACAACACATGGCAAAGCCGCGTCATTTCCAGATCAGCATCCCGGAACCATGCAGCGTTCCGTGGGAAAGCATGTCGCACATCGATGAGATGAAACGGCATTGCATTTCCTGCGATCGCGTGATCACGGATTTTTCGAAGATGACGGACGAAGAGCTGATCCTGATGTTCCGCTACAGCAACGGAAAGCTCTGCGGTCGTTTTGCCAAATCACAGCTCGATCGGCCATTGCGCATGTTGCCGGAGAAAACCACACCGGCAGGATGGTGGCGAACGTTGCTGCTGTTGCCGCTTACACTTTTCGCGAAGCCTTCGACAGCGCAGAACCTGCACGAGATGATGCACACGGCGCTGCAGGAAGCGAACGATACGGAGCTGGTAGAGCAAATGCCCGTCGATTCGAATGCGGTTGCTGTTCAATCCGACAGTGCGCAGGAGCAACAGCCAATGGTGGCTGTTACTTTTCCCGATAGTCTCATCACGTTTAAAGATTGGCCGCAGATCGAATATGTGGTAGGGATCCCGCCGATGGTCGATTGGAGCCGGCAAATCTACGTAGAGCCAATGCCGGTTTGGTATATTATTCCTCATTACGATCCGGCTCCTGAATCGTTCACGCCTGTTGAGCAGCCTTCGCGTTCTGTATTGCTGGCTTCATTGTTTTATTCCATCACCGACAGCACTGTCTTCACGCGCCGCAAACGAAAAGCAAATGCGGTGCAGCTCGAAAATGCAGTTGCGTCTGACGATAAAAAAGAACAACCGGAGCAACAACAGCGACCGGTTTCGCCGGCCTTGTCTGCCGATGAAGTGACGCTCCCGTGGTGGCGACGAAAGTTCCGCGTGTAATTTTTATGGAAAGCCGGCCGTTAGTGCGTCTGAATAGAAACGCCGGAATTTCCGGTTCTACGCATGCAACCGGCTTCGCTTCACATTTCTCTTCCCGAGCCTTGTCACGTCCCCTGGGATTCGATGACGAAGCTCGATGATTCGCGTCGCCACTGTGCTTCCTGCGAGCGGATCGTTTGGGACTTTACGAAAATGACCGATGCGGAGCTGGTTGCTTTTCTTTCGGCCAATAAAAACCTCTGCGGAAAATTCACGGCAGCGCAATTGAATCGCGAGCTGCTGCCGCAACCGCCGAAGCAAAACAAAAGAATTTCCTGGCTGCTGCCGTTCTTATTGTTCGCTGCCCCGGTCTTTGCGCAAACGGCAAAACCACACCCCACGCACCAGGCTCCGCAGAAAAAGAAAAAAACACCGGCGCCTTCTCCAAAACTCCTGACGGTAGAAGGAAGCGTCCACCAGCAATATACCGGCTTTCCGCTGCAGGATGCGAATGTAACGATCCGCACTTCTTCGGATACCGTAAAGCTGACGACGGACGCAACCGGGAATTACTGCGCAACGATCCCGCGTGCTGCGGATGATTCGGTGGTGATCGAAGTGTCGCTGCCGGGATACCTGTTTTACACGAAAGAAATCGTCATCACGGAAGGATATATATTTTCCGATGTGCAGCTGGAGAAGATCGAAGTGGAGCCGAACATTGTTATACAAGAGATCCACTACGCCGGTGTACCCATTTACGATCCGCCGAGCGTAATTCCGCCGCGACATTCCTTCTTTTATCGTATTTTCCATTGGAGAAAAGTCCGGAAAACGAAAAAGGATTTTACTGAATAGATCATGAAACAGCTGCGCATTTCCATTCCCGAGCCTTGCAAAGTGGGTTGGCATACGATGACTCCCGTTGATGACAACATCCGCCATTGCAGCTCCTGCGATCGTGTGCTCACCGATTTTTCGAAGCTGAGCGATGCGGAATTAGTGGCGTATTTCAGGAAGGGAGAAAAGCTTTGCGGGAGATTTTCAACGGCGCAGCTGAACCGTTCGCTCCTTCCGCTCGAACGCCCGGCACAAAACTGGAAGCTCGCGTTGATGCTGCCTTCCCTGCTTTTTGGAATGAAAGCAGTGGCCCAACAAACGCAATCGGCCCCCATTGCAGTTCAGCAAACGCAGTCACCTGTTGCAGCACAGAAGTCGATTCCTGCCGCCGGCGATTCGCTGTGGATTGAGGGAACAGTGACGGATTCCGCTACCGGTGAGCCGATGGTTGCCGTCACGATCAACGTTAAAACAGCCGACAGCACTTATCGACTGTCCTCCGATCCCGATGGCCGTTTTCGCTTTCAGCTGCCGTCATCTGCAGAAAAAACCGTCCTGGTCGATTTTCTTTATATCGGTTACCAGACTGCGACCATTCGTGCTACTGCCGGCGCCGGAAAGCTGCACGTGGTAATGGCGCCGGTAACGCCGGTGCTTCTCGAAGGAATAATGGTCGTGGAAACGCATCCCGAAAGCCGGCGACATCACTTCTTCCACCGCCTTTTCCATTGGCGGAAACGCTGATTGCCGTACCTGCTTTTCCGCTAACTTCGTGACCGTTTCTTATGCGCAGGAAAAGCACCCTCTGGCTCATCGGCATTGCCCTTCTCATCGGACTCTGGTTCGCTTTTAAATATGCGGGCAGCGGGATCGGTGTGTCGGCCTTCCAACCGTTTGCGAACTACAAGGAAAAAAGTCATACGATCACGCTCGATCTTTCCGATGCGGTGTATCGCGGCATCGAGATCCCGACGGTGAAACAATTGCCGGGCGGAAAATTTACGTTCACCTTTAACGTAAAGAACAAAAGTTTCCGCAAGCGCAAGCTCTTCTACAAAATCTATTACCAGAACGAGAGCTATAAGTTTCCCGAATACGAAGAGGCGAACAACTTCAAATACGAGAACCGTTATTGCACGCGCAATTTCTACGGCAGCTGGGGCGAAACGGAATACGGCTTCAAACCGACGCAGGAGCTCGGCTGGGGAGATGAAGCCACGATCACGGATTCTTTCCGCATCGTCGGCAACCCGCGTAATGAAGAATTGTATTTCGGCCGCGACGACCAGGCCGGGCTGTCTTCCGTGAAGATCGCCAACATGATCAACTACATTCACAGCCGCTCCGACTGGATGGCGCAGGTGGCGGTGAAAGCGAAAGATAACGGCATCTCCATTGAACAGCAAGTGTATCGCGATGCCGTCTGGCAGGTCGACGATACGCGCAAAACGGCTGAAACGAACAACCGCTGGAAACGCAACCCGCGCACCGGCAATTATAAATTCATGCTCGTCGTTACGACCGAAGCGGGCATGAATAATCTTCCTTCATCGGTACGCGACATCACGCAGCGCGAAACCGACGGTCACGAGATCAACCCGTTCTATTATTTCCTCTATGGAACGGGCAGCGTGGATCCGGCAATAAAAGTTACCGTCGCGGAAGAGCAGCTGCATGTGAAAGCCGTTTTCTCCCCGGGAGCCGGCGTCTATGCCAACCCGTTCGAGTTTACGCAAGCCGGCATCGACACTTCTGCCTATTGCCCGACCTGTGGAACCGACAGCCTGTTGTATCGCCACGCGCAGTTCTCGCAATATTTCTCCTACGAAGACCGCAACCACCTGCTGCCGACCGTTCCGATGACGTACGACGTTACCGGTGATAATTACACGCTCGACCAGTACGAAGAGAACCGCGACAAATATTCGCCGCAAAGCCTGTTCGGTCACCCCGATCAGCTCGTGCAGGATTGGATCCGCAATTCGCGTCGTCCCTGCGAAACGGTGAAAGCCGATCCTGCGACGAACACGATCCTGATGTTCAATCCCGGCAACACTGATGCGCCGTATCGCAAGGAGAATGTCGGCGTGCGTTCGCGCATCGGCATGACGTACGGCAAGTATCGCATCTGCGTCGATTTCCCCGAGCTGCTGAGCAAAGATCACGTCTGGAACGGCCTGTCGAATTCGATCTGGCTGCTGTACCAGGACGAGCAGCCGTGGAATGTGCGCCGTGATTGCTACAAAGGATTCATTCCGAAAGAAGACACGCGCGGTGCGAAGGCGCAGCGTGTGCCGGCGCTCAACTATTCCGAGATCGACATGGAAATGGTGAAGTCGTCGCGGAACTGGCCGAACTCTTCGTACGGCGAAGGGGAAAAGCCCGATGACGATTTCTCCGCGCATTCGGATAACGTGGTCGTCGCATGCACGAACTGGGACCTCGGCTGCATGGAACCGAAGAAATATGTCACCGGCGTCGTGCCGCTCGTTTTCGAAAACCGCACGTTCGAACTGCATCGCTGGGATACGTGGTACAAAGCGCTTACGATCAAAACGCCGGAGAACGACGATGAGCTTTTCGGCAAATCGCGTTACTGGTACGAGATCGAGTGGACGCCGGAATCGATCACCTGGCGCGTCGGCCCCGACAAGGACCACATGCGCGCGGTTGGTTACATGAACAACGATTACACCGTCATTCCCGACAACCAGATGAGCCTCATCATCAGCCAGAAGTTCCCTGACTCCGACTGGTGGGTTCCTGCTCCGTACGATCAGCGCTACATTCCGTATCCGAAAAATCCGCTGACGGGAAAGATTTACGCGGTTGAAGTGGAATAGAGTTGGGAGTTTGGAGCTGGGAGTTCGGAGTATAAATGCTTCAAACCTCTGGACTGCCGACTCCGAACTCCTGACTCCGAACTCCTGACTCATGCATCTCTACTTCCATATTCCATTCTGCAAGCAAGCCTGTCACTACTGCGATTTTCATTTCTCGACTTCGCAGAAGAACAGGACGGCGATCGTGCAGGCGATGCTGAAGGAACTGGAGCTGCGGAAAGGTGAATTGCCGGGAAAAGAATTGCAGTCGGTTTATTTCGGCGGCGGAACGCCTTCGGTGCTTTCGCAGGATGAGCTGCTGTCGGTTTTCGATGCGATCGCGAAAGATTTTTCCATTGCGGAAAATGCGGAAGTGACGCTCGAGGCAAACCCGGACGATCTCACGCCGGAATATCTCGCGATGCTGAAACGTACGCCGGTAAATCGCCTGAGCATCGGCATCCAATCGTTTCGTGAAAGCGACCTGCGGATGATGAACCGCGCGCATACGGTGGAAGAAGCGGAGACGGTGGTGAAGCGCGCGCAGGATGCCGGTTTTACGAATTTGACGGTCGATCTCATCTACGGCATTCCCGGTCTTTCCCTCGAAGAATGGCAGCAGCATCTCGAAAAAATAAATGCGCTCGGCGTTCCGCATTTCTCGGCGTATTGCCTCACTGTTGAGCCGCGCACGGCCCTCGCGCATCTCGTGAAAACGGGGAAGGTGCAGCCTGTCGATGAAGAGCTCGCTTCGCAGCATTTTTATGCATTGGCGGAATTCGCGGCTGCGCAAGGCTTCGAGCATTACGAAATTTCCAATCTGGCGAAGCCCGGTTTCATCGCGAAGCACAACAGCAGCTATTGGTTCGGTGAGCCGTATCTCGGCATCGGTCCTTCCGCGCACAGCTTCGACGGCAACACGCGGCGCTGGAACGTGGCGAACAATGCGCAATATCTCCGCGCGATCGCTGCCGGTGAAAAAACGTTCGAAGAAGAACAGCTGAATCCGAAAGAACGTTTCAATGAATTCGTGATGACGCGGCTCCGCACCATGTGGGGACTCTCCCCCGAAGAAGTGATGCGGCAGTTCGGCGAACAGGTTTTCCGCGAACTGGAAAAGAGCGCGCGGCCGTGGCTGCTTTCGGGCCATCTCACAATGAAAAACGGCGTGTTGGTGCTCACCGTAAAAGGCAGGCTCATGGCCGATCGCATTGCTTCCGATCTCTTTTTGGCTTGATTGTTGGGCTATTTCGGGTTAAATTTCAGTAGCAAACCCACGGGGCATGCCCCAGAAATTGACGCGCCATCTTCTTGTTTTTTTCTTCTTACTCCCGTTTGCCGGAAGGTGCGGTGACTTCGAGGACCGCTACGGCATTGGCGTTGTTCACGTCGAGCCGTACAATTATTTTTCATTGGCATTCTGGGCGACACCGCACGACGTGATGCCGGTCGAGCAGGTGTATTTCTATCGCGACAGCCTGCAGGATCATCTGCATTACGAATTTGCGACGTCGGGAAAAGACACGGCTCCTCCCTGGTTTTCGCCGTTGCTTTTTTCTGTTCAGCCGAATATGAAGCGCATCGACTTTTATTGTATCGAGCGCAATGAAGACTGGTGTCGCGTGGTCGTGAATTCTGCGACGGGTGAAACGAAATGGATCGAGACCGGTGTCGACGTGCGGCTGCTTTCGTGGACGCAGTTTTTCAAGAACGTCGCGTGCATTCAGCCTTCGACGAGCGAATTGCTTTATGAAAAACCGGATGCGCGATCACGGAACGAACCGATCGCCGGCGAGAATGCAAAACCGGAGATCAAAGTGCTGAAGATCGAAGGCGAATGGATGAACATCGAGGTGATCAGCTACGACAGCGGCCATCGCGAAACGGCGCGGAAATCGGGCTGGATCCGTTGGCGCGACGACAAAGACATGCGCATGCCCTGGCGGCTCACGGGTTGCTGATTCCGCGTACATTTGAGAAACGACTGACGATGTTCGCGACGATCAATCACAAAGGCCACACCTACAAAGCGGATCTTTCCAAACCCATCGATATTTCCATTCCCATGTCCGATCACAGCGCGCGGGCGTGGTACGTCGATCCCATCCGAATCGAGCCGGTGCGCAACGGCGATTGGGTAGGAGAGGTGAAGCAGGGCGGTTCCGTCAACTTCCGCAATATCTTTTTCAACCCGCACGCGCACGGCACGCACACCGAATGCGTCGGGCATATTTCGCCGGAGATCGAAAGCGTGAACCGCAGCCTGGCGAATTATTTTTTCATCGCGGAGCTCGTCACCGTGTTGCCGGAGCAGCAGGACAACGGCGATTACGTCATCACGAAAAAACAAATGGAGATCGTGCTCGCGGATAAAAAGCCCGAAGCCGTCGTGCTCCGCACGATCGCCAATCCCGCTTCGAAGCTCGAAATGAACTGGTCGAACACCAACCCGCCGTACATCGACGAAGAAGCGATGAAATTCATCATCAGCCGCGGCGTCGATCATTTGTTGCTGGATCTTCCTTCGGTGGACCGCGAAGTGGACGGCGGAAAGCTGCTCGCGCATCGCGCCTTCTGGGAATACCCGGAGCACACGCAGTTCCATCGCACCATCACCGAATTCATTTACGTTCCCAACGACGTGTTCGACGGCAGCTACCTGTTGAATCTGCAGGTCGCTCCTTTTGAGAATGACGCATCGCCCAGCCGCCCGGTGCTGTACAGGTTGGTGGGTTAAAAGGTTGGAAGGTTGGTTGGGTGGGTTGAGGACACGGCAATAAATTCCGGCGGAATAAATGCTGCATTCAGATTTTCCAAACGTCGATCTTTACTAACCAACCAACTTTACCAACCCAACCAACCCTTCAACTCAACCGCATGAACATCGAAGACCTCCGCGACTACTGCCTCTCCAAACCCGGCGTGGAAGAAAGTTTCCCGTTCGACAGCGAGACGCTGGTGTTTAAAGTGAACGGCAAAGCGTTTTTGCTGACGGGGCTGGGCAGCTCGCCGATGCGTTTCAATGTGAAATGCGATCCGGAGCTGGCGGTGGAACTGCGCGAAAATCACAGCTGCGTGTTGCCGGGCTGGCACATGAACAAGAAGCATTGGAATACGATCATCGTCGACGGATCTGTTCCCGTGAAGCTGCTGCACGAATGGATCGACCATTCGTATACGGTGGTCGCTGCGAAAGCGCCGAAGAAAAAAGCGCCGGCGAAAAAGAAAGCTGACGTGAAGAAAGCTGCTGCTTCCGCAAAAAAACGCACCGTGAAAAAGGTCGCGGCGAAAAAGAAAGTTGCTGCGAAGAAAAAAGCAGCTCCCGCGAAAAAACGCACGGCAAAGAAAACCGCGACGAAGCGTCGTTAAAGAAACAATCCGCGCAATTCGCGAAATCCGTGGCTATCTTTGCCGATACATCTCCCAATGAAAAACTTCATCAAATATTTCCTGCAGGGGCTCGTCGTGCTGGTGCCCGGTGCGATCACGGTGCTGGTGCTGTACAAAGCCTGGTCGTGGCTGCGCAGCCTCTTTGCAGACATCGACGTGATCGTGAACAAGTACGTCGACCCGCTGCTGTTCCTGGCGGGCGGCGTCATCGTGATCTTCCTCGTCGGCGTTTTCACCTCGAATGTGATCGCGCGTTTTTTTCTCGAAGGCGCCAGCCGCATGATCGAGAAAATTCCTTTCGTGCGGCACATCTATTCGCCGGTGAAAGATTTTACGTCGGCATTCCTCGGCAATAAAAAACGCTTCGACCGTCCCGTGCTCGTCGTGACGAACCTTTCCACCGGCATCCGCGAGATCGGGTTCATCACCGACGACGATCTGTCGGAGCTCAGCATCGGCCCGGAATACGTAGCGGTTTATTTCCCGATGTCGTACGCGATTTCCGGGAGGCTGCAGATCGTGCCGAAAGTGCACATTACGCCGCTCAATGTTCCTGCGGCAGAAGCGATGAAATTCATCGTGTCCGGCGGTGTTTCCGAGGTCGATTGAAACAAAATCGCTTTTTTGGCGTAAATTTTGGAATCTCTTTATCACCTAATCCTATACCTATGAAAAAGCTGTTACTCCTGCTGGTACTGCCTTTGGTGGCGATCAACGTCAACGCCCAAAAAATCAAGATCGACGTCAACGAGAAAAGTGAAAAGATCGGCGAC
>CAMLEF010000003.1 GCA_946478675.1 uncultured Flavobacteriales bacterium
TCAGTGGCGCGGCGGCCGGAAAATTTTCAGATGAAAAAGGGGAAAGGAAATCCGGTACCGCGCTTTACGCAGTGAATCGCAGGGAAGATATGGTCTTGCGTTCTTTCATGGCGAACCTCCTTATCTGTAAAAAGGGATTCTGATTTCCGCGCAAATGTAAAGCAATGCGATTCAGAATTCCAAAAAATTTATTCTTCGCCCAATAAAATTTTCAGCATTTCTTTTTTCCTGCTGCGCGAAACTTCGATCTGCACGCCGTCGCTCATGAAGAGATAACCGCCGTCGCCACGCTGGTATTTTACGACGTGCGAGAGATTGACGAGGTGCGAGCTGTGCGTGCGGAAAAAACCGGAACCGGAAAGCTGCTCTTCGAAATCTTTCAGCAGCCGGGCGACGGTGTGTTTTTTTCCGTTGCGGCAATAGATATGCGTGTAGTTCGATGCCGCTTCGAGGCGGATCACGTCGTTGTAATCGACCAGCGAATAACCTTCCATGCCCTGGATGGCGAGCTTGTTCGGGCGCGGGCGCAGCATCCGTTCTTCGAGCGCGGCGATGCGCTGCTGCAGATCGCTGCCGTCGTGCTGCTTTTCTTTGGCGCGATTGACGGCCGCGCGAAGCTCTTCTGGATCCACGGGTTTCAGCAGGTAATCGCAGGCATTAACGCGGAAAGCTTTAACGGCGTATTCCGAAAATGCCGTGGTAAAAATGATGTGCGGCGCGACTTCTTTGATGGCTTCTACAACGGTAAATCCATCGGCGAACGGCATTTCGATATCGAGAAAAAGCAATTCGGGCCGCAGCTGGCATACCTGTGCGATGCCTTCGTTCGCGTCGTTACAGATGGCGACGACGTTCACTTCGGGACAAACTTCGGACACGAGGATGCGCAGGTTATCGGCGCTTCGTTTTTCATCGTCAATGATCATCGCTTTCATATCGCTTCATTTTTATGGACACGCGGTACCAGCAATTCGACACGCGTTCCGGCAGGAGTCCCGTCGGAATTTTTCTTGTCGGTGTATTCGATCGAATATTTGGTGCCGTATAAACTATTCAGCAAGTTAAGACGCCGCAGGCTGATTTCACCGCCCATCGAGCTGCTGCCTGCGAGACGATGTTGTTTGTTCAGCGCCGCCTGCGCACGTCCCACGCCGTCGTCATCGATTGTGCAGCGCAGCATATTGCCCGACGCTTCGACGAGCACCCGCACGCGTCCTTTGGTTTTCTTGTGCAGCAGGCCGTGCCAGATCGCGTTCTCCACGTACGGCTGCAGCAGCAGCGGCACTACCATCACTTTGCCCGGCTCGATGGAAGGATCGGTTTCGATCGAGAAGTCGAAGCCGTCGGAGAAACGCATCTGCTCGATCTCCATATACAGCTTCAGCGTTTCCAGCTCGCGCGCCAGTGTAATTTTCCGGTGGCTGGAATTCTCGAGCACGTTGCGGATCAGCCGCGCGAACTTCGCGAGATAAGATGCCGATGAGCTGCGATCGCCCTTGAGCACGAAGTTGTGAATGGAATTGATCGCGTTGAAAATAAAATGCGGGCTCATCTGCGCACGCAGCGCCGTCATTTCCATTTCGACCAATCGTTGATTGAACAACTGTGTTTGCCGTACTCTTCGTCCCCGCAGCCAGAAGAGCAGCGCCAGCACCGAAAGGATCACGACGATCGCAGTAATGCGGAACCACCACGTCTGCCACCACGGCGGAAGGATCGTGAACGCATACTCGAGCGGCCGCGCACTCAGCACGTGATCGTTGTTGAGCGCATACACGCTGAACTTGTAATCGCCCGGCGGCAATCCGTAGAACGCCGCTTCGGGAGAAGCGATCTCGTTCCACGAGCTGTCGACGCCGATCAGCCGGAAACGGTAATGCACGTTGCCGAACGACTTGAACGAAAATCCCGTGAAGGAAAAAGTGATCGTGTTTTCGTTATACGGAAAACGGTAACTGCTGCCGGCGCCCCACGGTGCAATCTGTCTTCCGTCGACGGAAATAGTTTGCAGCACGAGCAGCGGAGGCGCGGTGTTGCGCGGATAATTGTACAGCGGAAAACGGAAGATGCGGTCCGGCGTCAGCATCCACACTGTATCCCCGATGCGGCAGATGTCGACGATGTCGTTCGTGGGAAGACCGTTGCGCGAAGAATATTCACGTGTCGTAAATCCTTTCGTTGTTTCGGAAACGCAAAACGCGCCGGCATTGGTCGCCACCCAAAGGTTCCCGGCTTCATCACGTGAAAGCGCGCGGCAGGTGGCAGGAAGCGCATCGCCGATATTGATCACGTTGCCGTTCTCGCGCAGCAGCAACCCGCTGCCTTTCGTCGACATCCACAGCCGGTGATGCGACACATCGTAATACAGGAAATCGATGCGTTGCCCGAGCTGCGGAGAGCTTGCGCCCATGCTCACCGGTTCCTGTCCCGGGCGCATCATCCACAAACCCGTCAGCCCGCCGATCCAGAGTGTATCGCCGTCGCCGCGGCAAACGCAACGGATACGTTCCGGGAAATGATCGTAAAGTATGGTTGCTTTCCCCGTGCGCACATCGACCCAGTAAAGCCGTCGCACGGAAATGCCGCACCATTTATTATCGTCGTAACGACCCGCGCCCGTCAGCGCCAGCGGCCCCGAGCTGTCGAGGATCGGCGTGATGTGTTTTGTAACGGGATCGAAAAACAGGCTCGGCTTACCGGTGATGAGGAACTGGTTCAAAGCGCCGGTCATGCCGACAAACAACGTGGGTTCGGAATTGAAATGATGAATTTCATTTCCTGTCGAATCAGGGCGGAATAAGGTTCCTGCTGAAGTCAGCGTAGCGAGATGATTTTTTCCGAAACGCACCAGCGCCAGGTATTTTTCTCCGTTCGCAAGATGAAAGCCGTTCATTTCTTCCACCTGCGGATAGGGCATGTAAAAAACACCTTTCTCCAGCGTCGTGAACCAGACGCCGCCTTCGTGATCTTCGAGGCAGTCGGTGACGGTGTAGCCGTCGAGAAATGTTTTTTCCGTGCGGCTTTTACTTCCGGAGAAATCCATCAGCGCTACGCCTTTTCCGTACGAGCGGCACGCCCAATACGATTCACCGCGCGAAGCCACGAGGCGGACCAGGTCTTGTTCGTGCAGCTCGCGCCGGATCGCAGAGCCGTCGACCGTGAAGATGACATTCAGGGAGCTGATCATGGTTTTTCCCGAAGACAGCTGCGTGCAGAAAATTCCGCCGGCCAACCCGGGAACGTCTTTCAGCACGATCGGTTCTTTTGCGCCGTAACGATAGAAGAGGATGTCGGGCGGCGCTCCGAAGACAGAGCTCGCCGCCACCAGGAATTGTCCCGGCTCCATTTCTCGGATCACGTGGTTTTTCTGTTTCTCGCCGACTTCTTCAAGGCGCGAGAATCCCGGAAGCACGCGCAGGCAGGAAACCGTTCCGTTCAGTCCTAGCCACACCGTATCGCCGCTGTCGACAAACATCGAGATGAGCGTGTTGCCGGGCATGTGTTTTTTCAGCTCGGTATTAACGGGCGGACAAATAATTTTCGTGCCGTCGAAATAGCTCAGCAGCCCGCTGTAGGAACGAAACCAGATCCGCCCTTTGCGATCTTCCGAAAATCCGAACACGGTATTGTCGGGCAAACCGTCGCGCGAATTGAAATGCGCAAAGCGATAACCGTCGTAACGGCTGACGCCTGCATCGGTGGCGAACCAGATGAAGCCTTTCGAATCCTGGAAAACATCGTACACCTCGTTGCTCGTGAGGCCGTCGGTCACCGAATAATTCCGGAGGAACGGCTGCTGCGTTTTTCCTGCGAAGCCGCTGAAAACGAAGAGAAGCAGGAAGACGAAGCGAACGCAGGGTTTCATATGGTGCAACTCAAAAATAGCAGGAGTTCCGTAAACACACGCGTCGGGGCGGACTATTGCGCATCCGGCGAGATGACTGCAATGACCGCCGGCAGGAATATGATACTGGTCAGGACTGACCCAAGTCCTTTGGCAGCGTGGCGGCAAATTTTAATTTAACTCCCGAAAGGACGAGTTATGACAGCAGGCAGAACGCAATGTACGACCTGCGCCGCGCGAACGGATTCCGTGTTGTGCCGGCTCAGCGAAGACGAGGCCACGTTATTCGAAGCGACAAGCAAAACGGTAGCGTACGGGAAAGGGCAGACGATCTTTCAGCAGGGCGCTTTGCCGCGTGTGCTTTATTGCGTCAGCCGCGGAAAAGTGAAGCTCGTGCAGGAAGGCACCGACGGAAGAGAGCAGATCATTCATCTCGCGAAGAACGGCGACCTGCTCGGCTACCGCGCCATCGTCGGCAACGACCGTTATTCCTGTTCTGCAGTGGCGATCGAAGACACGGAAGTCTGCTGCATTCCGCGACAGGTGTTTCTCGACACGCTCCGGAAAAACCCGGAATTGTCGTTCCGGCTGATGTTGTTGTTCGCCGCCGAGCTGAAAGATGCCGAGCGAAAGATCACGACGATTGCGCAGCGCCCGGTGCGGGAACGGTTGGCGCAAAGCCTGCTGTTGCTGAAAGACAGCTACGGCTTCGGCGACGACGGCAGCACGATCAACGTTTCCGTGACGCGCGAAGAAATTGCCAACCTCACCGGCACCACGCGCGAAACGGCGATCCGTGTGCTGTTTGAGCTCAACGATGAAAAAGTGATCGGGCTGCACGCCAAAAAAATCGCCATTCTCGACGAGCCGCGGTTGACGACGATCGCTAATCTTTCCGAATAAAAAACGAACGAATAAAAAAGCGCCGGGCGACAATTGAATTTGTCGCCCGGCGCTTTTTTAATTGAAGATAATCACACCAGCAGCTCCGGCGCTTTCTGTTTCACGTGCGTGATACCACCGGAAATATTGACGACGTTTTTAAAACCGTTTGCTTTCAGCAGCGAAGCCGCCATCACTGAACGATAACCGCCGGCGCAGTAGACCAGCCATTGTTCATTGGCGTCGAGATCGGTTAGCGCCGTACGAAGCTCGCTCAAGGCGATGTGCACGGATCCTTTCAGCTTTTCTTTTTCCACTTCGCCGGGACGACGTACGTCGAGCAGCACGTATTTTCCCGAAGCGACCAGCTGCGGTAATGCTTCCGGCTCGACAGAAGGAATGCTGTCGGTTTTTTTATTCGCGATGACCCAGCTCTCGATTCCGCCTTCGAGAAAACCGGCAACCTGGTCGAAGCCGATGCGTGAAAGACGCGTGATGGCCTCGCGCTCACGACCGGGCTCCGTCACGAGCAGCAGTCGCGTTCCCGGGCGGATGATCGTTCCGGCCCACACCGCGAAGTCGCCGTCGATACCGATGTTCAGCGCATCCGGGATGAACGCTTTGCAGAAATCGCCGGGCGCACGCGTGTCGAGCACCATCGTTCCTTTTTTCATTTCTTCGGCAAACGCATTTACGTCGAGCGCACGGAAGTTGTGCTCCATCACATCGTCGTAAGAAGCGTAACCGCCTTTGTTCAGCGCGGCCGCTTTGAAGAAATAATCCGGCGGCGTCGGCAGGTCCGAAGCGACGGCATGCACGAACGCTTCTTTGGTGGATGCCTGCAGCGCATAATTCGTTTTTTTCTGCTCGCCGATTGTGCTAAACGTTTCTTTGCCGATGTTTTTGCCGCAGGCCGAGCCAGCGCCGTGACCGGGATAAACGATGACGTCGTCCGGCAAATTCTTGATCACGTCGTTGAGCGAATGGTAGAGCAGACCGCCGAGCTCTTCTTTGCTCAGCGAGCCGCTCATCAGGTCGGGTCGGCCGACTTCATTGACGAAAAGCGTATCGCCGCTGAAGAGGCAATGCGGTTTTCCTGTCTCATCGTACAGCAGGAAGCACGCGGATTCAATCGTGTGGCCGGGCGTGTGCAGCACTTCGAATTCCACTTCGCCAAGCGGGAAGATCTGGTGATCGCTGGCGATGACGGCATCATAACCGGGGTTAGCATCGGGGCCGAGAATAATCGAAGCGCCCGTTTTTTTTGCGAGATCGAGATGGCCGGAAACGAAGTCGGCGTGAAAATGCGTTTCGAGAATGTAACGGATGGAGGCTTTCCGTTCGCGCGCGAGCTGGAGATACGGCTCCGGGTCACGCAACGGATCGATCACGAGCGCTTCGCCGTCCGACTCCACGTAATACGCTGCGTGGGCGAGGCAGTTCGTGTACAATTGCTGGATATACATAGGATAAAAAATTGATCAGTAACATTTGAAATATTCGAACGGCTGCTGACACGCATTGCAAAACCAAATCGCTTTGCAGGGTGTCGAACCGAACTGGCTGGTGCGTTTCGTGTCTTCACTGTTGCACCAGGGACAATGAATATTGTGCTGCGTTTCGCCAAAGAGCGCCGTGCGGCTGGTCACCGGAACTTTTTCAGGAGGCGCGATGCCGTGCTTGCGCATTTTTTCTTTCGCGCTGTCGCTGATCCAATCCGTAGTCCACGCAGGAAAGAAAACCGTTTTGAGCTCGACCGGACGCGGATCCTTTTCTTTCAGCGCCGCAATGATTTCCTGCTGGAAGAATTTCATTGCCGGACAACCGGAGTAGCTCGGCGTAAGCGAAACGATGATCTTCTGGTCATCCGCATCCACTTTGCGCACGAGGCCGAGATCGGTAATGCTGACCACGGGAATATCCGGGTCGGGGATTTCCGACAGCACTTTCCAGATATCGTCCAGCGTCAGCATCGTCTTACCATTTTGCATCGGGATACGCGCGCTGCAGGTATTGCATTTCGCAGAGCAGGTGCCCAAGGTGCTCCGTGTGCAAACCGTCGATGCCGCCTTTCTGCATATGCGTTTGCTGCGGAATGTTCAGCGTCGCAACAGAAAGGATCTCACGCACGGTGCCGTCCCATTGTGTTGCGAGCGATTGCATGTCGACGGTAATGCCCGTGTCGGCAAGTGCGCGGTCCACTTCATTTGTTTCAAAAAGATTGCCGGTGAAACGCCAGAGCTCGTCGAGCGCGTACTGCACGCGGCGGTGGCTTTCGTCCGTACCGCAGCCGAGACGGATCACCCATTCGCTGCTGTGGCGGAAATGATATTTCGCTTCTTTCAACGCACGCGCAGAAAGGGAAGCCAGCATCGTGTCGTTGCTTTTGCTGAGTGCTTCGTAAAGATTTTTCGCGAAAGCAGAATACAGCATCAGCTTCATCATCGTGAAAGCGAAATCGCCGTTCGGCTGCTCCACGAGGAGGTGATTGTAATACTGCCGCTCGCTGCGACGGAACGCGATATCATCGGCCGTGCGGATTTTTCCTTCGAGCTCTGCAGCGTAATCGAAGAAGAATTCCGCCTGCCCGAAATTGTCGAGCGAAATATTGGTGATCGCCAGATCCTCTTCGAGGATCGGACCGTTGCTGCACCATTCCGCGAGCCGCTGGCCGAGAACAAGATTGTTGTCGCCGAGGCGAAGGCAGAAACGGATCAGTGCGTCTTTCGTTGTCATGGGAAGAGGATTAAATGTTCTTTACGCCTTCGGGAATCTGGTAGAACGTCGGGTGACGATAGATCTTGTCGTTCGAAGGATCGAAGAATTCGGCTTCGTCGTCCGGGTTGGAAGCGGCGATCTCGGTGGAACGCACGACCCAGATGCTGCGGCCTTCATTGCGCCGCGTGTAAATGTCGCGTGCATGCTGGAGCGCCATCTGCTTGTCGGAGGCGTGAATACTGCCGGCGTGCTTGTAAGCGCTGCCGGAATGGCTTTGTATAAACACTTCCCAAAGCGGGAGCTGGTTGTTCGTAGTGCTCATGGGTGTAGGTTTCAGAGAGTGACGGTTGCTTTGAGTTGCTGCATTTTTCCTTGCGCGAAGGCGAGCGCGGCTTCACGCACCCATTCGCCGTCCTTGTGTACGCGAACATGATGCGACAGGCGCTGGTGGTTGCACGGGCCGTTGCCGCTGATTACCGCATGGAATTCCTCCCAGTTGATCGGGCCGGTTTCCCAATGCTTCGTCTGATCGTTGAACTTCAGCTGATCGTCCGGAACTTTCAGGCCGATGAAATGCGCCTGGTCGATCGTCTTGTCGATGAAACGCTGGCGCAGCACATCGTTGCTTTCGCGCTTGATCTTCCACGTCATCGATTGCTTCGAGTGCGGCGAATCATTGTCCGACGGACCGAACATCATCAGTGCGGGCCACCACCAGCGGTTCATCGCATCCTGCGCCATTTCCCGCTGCGCTTCGTTGCCGTTCATCATGTGTACCATGATCTCGTAGCCCTGGCGCTGGTGAAACGATTCTTCTTTGCAGATGCGCACCATCGCGCGGGAATACGGACCGAACGAAGTACGCTGCAGCGAAACCTGGTTGACGATCGCAGCGCCGTCAACGAGCCAGCCGATCGCGCCGATGTCGGCCCAGTTCAGTGCGGGATAGTTGAAGATGTTCGAGTATTTCGCTTTTCCAGCGTGCAGCTGGTCGATCATTTCTCCGCGATCAAGGCCGAGCGTTTCAGCAGCGCTGTAGAGGTACAGGCCGTGGCCGCCTTCGTCCTGGATCTTCGCCAGCAGGATTTTTTTCGCGCGCAATGTCGGCGCACGCAACACCCAATTGCCTTCGGGCTGCATGCCGATCACTTCGGAATGCGCATGCTGCGAGATCTGACGCAACAACAGGCGACGGTATTCCTCCGGCATCCAGTCTTTCGGTTCGATCTTTTCTTCCTTGTCGATGCGCGACTGGAATTTTTCAAGTGGTGCTGCTTCGTTGCTCATGGCAGAAGTTTTTTTAAGAATGAAAAGATCAGAGCGTGCCGCGTTTCGCCTGTTCCGCTTCGATGGATTCGAACAGCGCCTGGAAGTTGCCTTTGCCGAACGACTTCGCACCGACGCGTTGGATGATCTCGAAGAATAATGTCGGACGGTCTTCTACCGGTTTGGTGAAAATCTGCAGCAGGTAACCTTCTTCATCGCGGTCGACCATGATGCCGAGGCCTTTCAATACGGAAAGATCTTCTTTGATTGTGCCGACGCGTTCGGTGACGGTGTCGTAATAAGAGCCCGGCACATAGAGGAACTCGATGCCGCGGTTGCGCATTTCCGTGATCGTATGAATGATGTTGTCGGTGGCGACGGCGATGTGCTGGCAACCTGCGCCTTCGTAGAATTCGATGAACTCTTCGATCTGCGATTTCTTTTTGCCTTTGGCCGGTTCGTTGATCGGGAACTTGATGCGGCCGTTGCTGTTCGACATCACTTTCGACATGAGCGCCGTGTACTCCGTGGAAATGTCTTTGTCGTCGAACGTGATGAGATTTTTAAAGCCGAGCACTTCTTCGTAGAACTTCGCCCACTTGTTCATCTCGCCCCAGCCCACGTTGCCCACGCAATGATCGACATACTCGAGCCCGACCGGCGACGGGTTGTATTCCGATTTCCATTCGACGAATCCCGGGAGGAAAACGCCGTTGTAATTTTTTCGCTCCACAAAAAGATGAATCGTTTCGCCGTACGTGCGAATGCCGGAGATCGTCACGCGACCGTACGCATCCGCTTTCACCTGCGGCTCGAGATACGATTCGGCGCCGCGCTTCACGGTTTCTTTGTACGATTCCGCGGCGTCATCCACCCAGAACGCGATCACTTTGACAGCGTCGCCGTGCTTGCGGATGTGTTCGGAAATTTCCGAAGAGGAATGCATCGGGCTCGTCAGCACCAGCGTGATCTTGCCCTGGCGAAGCACATACGACGTGCGGTCTTTCGACCCGGTTTCAAGTCCGCAGTAAGCGAGTGACTGGAAGCCGAGCGCGGTTTTGTAAAAGTGTGCGGCCTGTTTGGCGTTGCCGACGTACAGCTCGATGTAATCCGTTCCGTTGATCGGAAGAAAATCTTTCGTTGCGTTGGCCGTGGGTGCGGTGAGGGTGGAAGTTGCCATGGTAAAGTGTGCTGTTTTATTTCAGGTTAGCCGAGCGCCGGTTCTGCGACCCAGGAACGTTGATAATCTTTTACTTCGAGCGCAAGCGCCGCTTTGGTGATCTGCACCGGGCGGAACGGATCGATCATGACCGCGAGCTCTTTGGTTTCTTTCTGGCCGATGCTGCGTTCGATCGCGCCGGGATGCGGGCCGTGCGGGATGCCGCCGGGATGCAGCGTGAGCTGTCCTTTCTGAATGTTGTTGCGGCTCATGAAATCGCCGTCGACGTAATAGAGAATCTCATCGGAGTCGATGTTGCTGTGATGGTACGGCGCAGGGATCGCATCCGGATGATAATCGTACAGTCGCGGCACGAATGAGCAAACGACGAAGCCGGCATTCTCAAACGTCTGGTGCACCGGCGGCGGCATGTGGATGCGACCGGTGATCGGCTCGAAATCGTGGATCGAAAAAGCGTACGGATAGAAATAACCGTCCCAGCCGACGGCATCGAACGGATGCGTGCTGTAGATGAACGGGTAGATCATGTTTTGCTTTTTGATCATGATGCGGAACTCGCCTTTCTCATCGTGCGTGACGAGATTTTTCGGCTTGCGGATATCGCGCTCGCAGAACGGTGAATGTTCGAGCATCTGCCCGATGTTGTTGCGGTAGCGCGAGGGCAGCGTGACCGGGCTGAACGCTTCGATGTACAGCAGGCGGTTATCGTTCCCGTTGAATTGAATTTGATACGTAACGCCGCGCGGAATCAGCAGGTAATCGTCCTGCGAGAATTCCACTTCGCCGTAAAGCGTTTTCAATACGCCCGAACCGCGATGCACGAAGATGAGCTCGTCGGCATCCGCGTTCTTGAAGAAATAATCCGTCATGGATTTTCGTGGCGCAGCGAGGCCGATGTGCATTTCGTTATTGACGAACAACACCTGGCGGCTGTCGAGATAATCGTCGGCGGGAGGAAGATCGAAGCCGCGAAAGCTCAGCGATTTCAGGTTTTTCTCAATGGCGATCTCGGGCTGAACGGAGAACGGCTTCAGCGTTTCCTTCACGAGTGTCGGCGGGTAAAGGTGATACACCAGCGACGACATTCCCGCGAACCCTTGCGTGCCGACCAGCTCTTCCTGGTAAAGTTTTCCCGAAGGGCTTTTGAAAACCGTATGGCGTTTGTGCGGAATAGTTCCGGCTTCGAAGTAAAAAGGCATGTTTGTGTCGGATGAAAAAGAGGTGCTTTTTCCGATCCTGACACAATAATAGTTTCTGCGAATCCCTCGAATCTGTGATGTTCATCACACGAGGCGCTGCTGCTGCGAACAATCAGTTCGATTGCTGACGGTCGTCAGGTTTTTAAGGGCTTAGCGCTCCTCTTTCCAAAGCAAACCGAGCGAAGGCGCGAAACCGCCGCAATCCTCCGGCGTCGTTTCGATGTGACGTGCGGCGCGGGCGTGCACCTGCCGTTCTTTCCATTCGTGCCAGCGATGCGGAACCGTCTTCTTCATCAGCGTATCGATGTTGCGCATGACGGTAAGGTTCCATGCGCCGTTGAATTTTTTGCTCCAGCTTTCCTGCAGCGCGCGAAGGCTCATCGCAAAACCGCTCTGCACGTATTCCATATGATGCCAGTAGCCGCCGGGCATAAAGAGCGTGTCGCCGTGGTCGAGGATCACTTCATATCCTTTCGCATGACGCAGCGCGCTGTAACGTTCCATGTCGAGCCTGCTGCGTGACGCGTCGTAGTAATAGCTGAAGTCGGCCATGCTCATCACTTCGAACGGCTTGCGATACAGCTTGTCGCCTTCTTCATAAGGGAAAAGCAGGACGCGTTTTTTGCCGAGGAACTGCGTGTGCAGGATATGGCTCAGGTCCATGTCGAAATGCATGTGCGTGATGCTGCCTTCTCCGCCCATGAACAACATCGGCACACGCTTCACAAAACCTTTTACCAGGTGATCGGGCCACGTGAAATCCTGCACGAGCTCCGGCGCATGATTGAAAATATTGAAGAGGAAGATCCGCCACTCTGCAGGCCCCTTGCGCACGCGGTCGATGTATTCGCCCATGGTCACGTACGCGTCGGCCTGGTTGACGGGCGTGTGTGGCCCGCTTTTGACGTTGTTGTAAATGCCGACTTTTTTTTCGCCGACTTTTTCCCGCATGTAATCCCAGTTCCAGCGGTTCATCGCCGGCCAGGATTGCGCGAGATCTTTCATGACGACGGGAATGCCGGGCTCGAAAAAATGCTGACGGAAATCGGCGCCGGAAATGGAGCTGACGGTGGTGACAGGCTGTAGTCGCATGACGGGAAGAATGGTGAAGCCCGTGTGATGCGATTATTATACCAGCCGTTGGAATGCAGCAACGGCGCGGCCTGCAGTGTATGCGCGAAAATGATGCGTGGAAAAAAATCTACAACTGCTGAGGCGTGAGGCGTGCGTTTCAACAATCTTCCGGCTTGCAGAGATCATCGAAGCTGAACGTGCTCGAGCGTTGGATTTTTAACGTGTTGTTTTCTTTCTTGTCAAAATAAGTGCCGAGCGCGCGTTTGTCCGGATCTTTTGATTTCAGGAAATCGCGGATCGGCAGACGCTCGTTTTGCATGTCGCGGAGCCGCAACTCGTTTTCTCTCACCAGCACTTCCCGGCCCGCGATCGGATCACCGTCGGATGACATGCCGGAGAATACGCCCTGCAACACCTGCGGGTCGCGTGATGATCCGAATTTGAAAACGAGATGCAGGTTTTTGTCTTCGCCGCTTTCGAGCAGGCAATACATGCACTGTCCTTCGTATTTGATTTTTCCACGGAACATACGTGCCTTTCCTTGCAGCTCCATCACCAGGCCGGTGTCGATACGCAAAATGCGTACCGGCGATTTCAGCAGGTAAGGTTGGCCTGAATTACAACGCACATAGCTGAACCAGTTGCCTTCGCAGTGAAAGAGGAACGCCGGCATCGGTTGCTTCAAATATTCTGTGAAGTGTCGAAAGCCCGAGAATTTTGCGAACCTGGCAATGTAGTCGACCTTGCTGCTGTTTAGTCCGATGGTTTCGTCCGGCTTCTTCTTCTGCACTTTCTGATAGATCTGCTTGTACAGGTATTCTTCATTGAACGGCACATTCCCGCTGGGATCTGCATGCTCCATGTCGGCATGAATTTCTTTGAGGGAAACGTAACTCAGCGTCCGTTCCGAGAGCGCGGCCACTTTTTCCAGCAGTGCGAGGATTTCTCCGGCTTTGAACTCCATCTCTTTTTTTCTGCGAAAGAACAGGCGCCCGTTTTCATCGCCAATTGATTTTTCCCAATGCGCCGTTTTCCTTTCCCGGCGCCCCGAATTCGTTTGCGTCGCGGGTGTCACCGATGCGTGAAATAAAATCCACCAGTAAAACGGAAGTCTGCGCTTTTTCTTCACCAGTGTGTTCCGCTCTGTCCGCCGGATGTTTGCATCACCTGATTGATCAATCAGTGCCGGTGAAAAGCCGAGCGAACGGAAACCGCTGAATGCACAGGCAGACGCCTGGTCCTTACGGATAGAAACAGCAGCGCTTTCCCGGAGCAAAGCCGCTCACCGCACTTCCCGGACTGTCGCCAGGTGGATGCGAGGGATAGGCATCGACGCAACGACAGGAAGGGAACATATCCCACACTTCATCTGCACGGCGTGAAGACGCTGTACTTCCAACGGACTGCTCCGGCAGTAACGCAGGCGACAGCCTTGCCTTCAGCGAACGTGCGGGATTGTTTCACTCTTAACACTTCCGAACATGAAAACTGTTCTTTCTATTGCATGCGGCGTCGCCCTGTTGCTCGGTGGCATGAACGCCGACGCTTTCGAATCGTTCTTCTCTGTTACGAACACCCACACGAAGGTGGTCCTGCCTAACGACGGCGAACATGACCCGATCTGGATGCACGGGCACGTGAAGAATACTTCCGGCGGTGCAATCGCTCTCGCAGACGTGACGCTCACGCTCTCGGGCACCACTACTGCTGCGTACAGCACGCAGACGGATTCGAGCGGCTACTACTCCTTCGCAACGGTAGCGCAGGGACAGTACCGCCTCGATCTCTCCGCGCACAATTACGTGACGAAACAGGTCAACGTAACGCTGACGACGGATGTCGGCCGCGAGGATACGCTGATCGCGCAGTAATGCTGTGAGAAACGCCCCGGGAAACCGGGGCGTTTTTTTTGAACGTTTTTTTATACACTTGTAGCAGAAGATTTCAATTCCGATAACTCCTGCAAAATTTATTACGCCGGCTTTTAACGATAAAATCCCCATTGTACCTGCTTCGTCATTTCCGGAATTTTTTGGTGTTGCTTGCTTGTTGTTTGGCACTCGCAGCACCCGCGCAGATCGATTCCCTGCAGCAGCAACTGCGCATGCACCGCCAGCACGGCGATCAGCGAAAGGCGGCGGGTGCATTGATCGAGCTCGGCTACCAATATGGCAGCGATTATCAATCCGACACAGCGTTCGCTTGTTTTGAAGAGGCATTACAGTTGTACCGCCAGCTGAAGGACTCTTCCATGATGGCGCAATGCTTCAATGATTTCGCCGTTCTTTATCAGTATCTCGGCGATTTTACGAATAGCATTTACAATTACCAGCAATGCCTCACTATTGCGCAACAGTTGAAGGACGATACCACCACCGGACAATGCCTTACCAATATCGGCATGTGTTACTGCGAAAAAGGCGAGCTCGATTCCGCGCTGCGTAACCTGTTGAATGGATTACGTTACCTCGATAAAGTTCATGACTCTGCCAGCATTGCATCGGCTTACAATTCCATAGGCATTGTGCATCTTGATCAGAAGGATTACGATAAAGCAATCTCTTATTTTTCCAGTGCGCTGAGCATGCGCATGCGCCTCGGCAATAAACGCGGTGTAGCCCGGGCGCTCAACAACCTCGGCGAAGCGTACATGCGAAAAGGCGATTATCCGCGGGCGCTCGATTATTTCAACAACGCGTTGCGGCTGAAACGCGAAATCAACGACAAAGGATCCATCGCAACTTCGCTCGACATGCTCGCCGAGCTGTATTTCCTGCAGCAGGATTTTGAAAAGTCGGAAGAGAATTACCGGCAATCGCTGCAAATCAAACAAGAGGTAGGCGATCTGCAGGGACAGGCCATTTCGCTTAATAAGCTCGGCGATCTCTACACGAGCTGGAAAAAATTCGATCTCGCCGACAGCAGCCTTCACCAGGCCCGCACGATCGCATCCGGCATTGGTGCGAAAACGGAGCTGCTGCAGAATTACAAACTGAGCATCCAGCTGTACCGCGCTACCGGCAATCAACCGGAGATGATCCGCTTTTACGATCAGTATACTGCGCTGAAAGATTCGGTGATCAACGAGCAGAAGAACAAAGCGCTCGCCGAAATGGAAACCCGTTACGGCTCGCAGAAGAAGGAACAAGAACTGAAAACGTCAGCGGCAGTGGTCGCGCGGCAACACACGGTGATCTGGTCGCTGGCCGTCGGTACGGTACTGCTCGTCCTGCTGATTGTGCTGGCGCTGGCGGTGATCCGTTCCGGAAGGAAAGCCAATGCGCAGAAGCAGCTCATCATTCAGCAGAAGCAGGCGTTGCTCGACCAGAAGCAGGCGATGATGCGCGAGCTGCACCACCGCATCAAGAACAACCTGCAGGTGCTCGCTTCGCTGCTCGAATTGCAGCAGGGCAGGACCGGCGATGCTGCTGCGAAAGAAGCGCTGAAAGCCGTGGAGCACCGGCTGAGTGCGATGCTGCTCATTCACCAGGATCTCTACAGCGAACAGGCGGGATCACAGGTGAGCATCGATGAATACATCCGCAGGATCACGGACAACCTGCTTTTCGCTTACGGCTATTCGAAGCAAACGGTCGACGTGCAGATCGACGTGGATGCCGTAGCATTGGATGCCGACAAAGCGCTCAACGCCGGCTTCATCTGTAATGAAATTATCAGCAACGCGTTCAAGCACGGATTGAAAAATGTTGCGCAGCCGGTATTGCGGATCAGCCTGAAGAAAGTGCAGAAAGAATTGCAATTGATCATTTCCGATAACGGGAAAGGCATGCCGCAGGAAGTAACGACGGAAAACTCTTCCTCGTTCGGTTTGCGCCTGATCCGCTTGTTCGTCGACGACCTGCGCGGAACGCTGCAATGGCGCTCGGATGCGCAAGGCACTACTTTTGAAATTTACATTCCTCAAACTCCCACCGCATGAAACCGACACGCATTCTCATTGTTGAAGACAAAGCGATCATCGCCGAATCGCTGGCGTCTATCCTGCTCAAGGCCGGCTACGAGATCTGCGCCCGTTGCGTTTCCGGTGAAGAAGCCCTGCGCGCGGTTGAAGAGCACGAGCCCGATCTCATCCTGATGGACATCCAGCTCGCCGGGAAACTCGACGGCATTCAAACAGTGGAGCAGATCAACAGCAAGCATTCCATCCCCGTGATCTTCCTGACGGATTTCCACGACGAGAAAACGATCAACCGCGCGAAGCACACGCATCCCGCCGCTTACCTGCTGAAGCCTTACAAGGAGCACGACCTGCTCATCGCCATCGAGATCGCGTTCTTCAATGCGGGCTCGGGAAAAGAAGCGCAGCCCGGCAAGAATGAAAAACCGCAGGAGGAAGATTACCTCTTCAACGATCGTTTTTTCATTCGCGACAAAGAAGTGCTGCGCCGCGTCGACATTGCCGACATCCAGTGGATCAAGGCAGCGCGCGCTTATTATGAAATTCAAACGGCGCAGCGTCATTACACGCTCGTCGGCAACCTCAGCCTCTTCCATAAAAAGTTCACGCACCCGCTGCTGCTGCAGGTGCATCGTTCCTACATCGTGAACATGGATAAGGTCACCGCGATCAAGGGCAACATGCTCATCATCGGTGATGCGAACGGCGCTGAAATTCCCATCAGCGATTCCTTCCGCGACGACGTCGACAAGCGGTTCTTCAAGGTGTAATTCCGCCGGGAAAGAAAAACAGGTGTTTCGGAAAAGAAAAAGCGCTGCCGGGAAAAATAATTTCCGGAGCGGAACCGCGTGCTCTTATTTCGGCATCGCAGCACCTGGAAAACCCCGGATGAAAAAACCTGTTTACGATGTGTTCATCGCACACGCTTACGAAGATCAGAATGCGTTCCCGAGCGAGCTGGCGGTTGCGCTCAAGGAAAAAGGACTGCGCGTCTGGTATTCCGGGCTCGAAGTAAAAGCAGGAGAAAGCATTGCCGCAAACGTCGCCCTCGCGCTGAAGCAGATCCGCAGCGGCGTGCTTATCATCAGCCCGGCGTTTTTCAAAAAGCGGTGGATGATCCGCGAGCTGCAGGTCGTGTTTGCCTTGCAGAAAGACCGCAAACGGATTCTGCCCGTGCTGCATCGCGTTACGCTGCGGCAGGTGCGGCAGGAATTACCAGTGCTCAGCAGCCGCTACGTGATCACTTCGAAAAAGAACATGGTCACGATCGTCAACCGCGTGCTGCGTTTGCCCGGCGGAAAAGTGCAGGCGAAGAAGCTGCTGATCGCGGGAGCTCCGCCGCGCACCGGCTCGATTACGCTCGGTGGAATTGTTCCGTTGAAAGCCACGCTGCCCGGCAAACGGAAACCGAAAACAGGGACTCAATCCTCTGAATAATGCTCTTTCCGAAAAAGTACGACGTCTTCATCTCCTATGCGATCGAAGACAAATCCGCCATCGCCGAAAAGCTGGCGAAGGGCCTGCGCGATAAAGGTATCGACGCTTATTACGCCGGTTATGAATTGCAGGTGGGCGATGAAATTGCCGACCAGATCTACTCCGGCCTGGAGAAATCGCGGTACGGTATCGTCATCCTCAGTCCCGATTACATCCGCAAATGGCCGGAAGTGGAACGCTCGCAATTTCTCCAGCGGGAACGACGCGAGAACGACAGCCTGATCTTTCCCGTCTGGCACATGATCACGTACGAGCAGGTGAAGTCGATGTACCCCGAGCTCTCCGATCGTTACGGGCTTTCGACGACACAAGGCGTCGACAACATCACGGAAAATATTTACGCGGCGATCCTGAAACGGAAGAAGAAGCGCATGATGAAACGCTTACGGCTGTTCAGCATCATTGCCGTATTTTTTTTCCTGCTGGGCGTAACGCTGACCACGTGGTACCGGCGTCATTCGTTCGCTACGGCACTGCCTTCGAACAAGGTCGTAGAGTTCAACGTGCTGAAACGCATGTCGGATTTCCAGAAGCAGATCGACAACGAGTTGCACAAAGAGCTGGCGCAGGAAAATTCACAGCGGGTGTATCCGAATGTTCTTACTGAAACATACGAGCGTTTTGTGAAAGTGAATTCTCATTTCCGCAATTCGTTCAGCTTCCGGAACAATTACGACACGTACGATTCGCGCGAGAAGATCCTCGCTGCCGGTATACAGGTGAACGATGGGCCGTATGATTATTTTCACATCGCTTCTCCCGCGATCTGGCAACTGACGGATGTTTTCGAAACCGGCCGCGACCCGTCTGTCAATTGTTCGTTCATCCTGCAGAACCCGGCGCAGGTCGGTTATCACATCGATACGATCTTCTTCTCCGGCAGCCGAGCCCACGCCCGCGTCACGTACAGCAATTACATGCGAACCGTTCGCTGCAAATACAACTACAATTCGCTGCGCGAAAATTTCCGGAAGCAGGAAGTGAAAATGACCGGCTTTAAACCGACGGAAGAATACGTGTTCCAGGTCAACCGCACGAAAAGCGACTGGACGCTCATCGACGTCAAATGACCCGGAAAGAAATCCGGCGGTTTTGGAAAAATCATTTTCTCCGCAGCGGCCGGCGATCAATTTTTCCGTGCAGCCCGGCGATGCTATTTACGTTTTGCTTTTTTAGCGGCCGCCTTCTTCGTCACTTTCTTCGGTGCCGCCTTCGCTTTCGGAGCAGCTTTTGTCGTCGCTTTCGCTTTCGTTGTTGCCCCGTGATTTGCTTTGAAATACGCGCAATGCTGGCTCACCGGGCATTCCGCGTGTTCAGGATGAGAAGGGCGGCAGATCTCGCGGCCGAGGAATGAAATCGCCATGCCGATCTCGCCCCAGTCTTTCTGCGGGATGGCTTCCATCAGCTGCTTTTCAATTTTCTTCGGATCGGTGCCGGTGGCGATGCCGATGCGCGGGGCCACACGCACCACGTGCAGGTCGACGACGATGCCTTCTGCTTTCACGCCGGCTTCACGCATGATCACGTTCGCGGATTTGCGCCCGATGCCGGGAAGCGCGGTGAGCTCTTCCATCGTCTTCGGAATTTTCTTGTCGTCCTGCACGGTGCGCGCGATCTCGAGCAGCCACTTCGATTTGTTGCCGAAGTTGCGCACCTTCCGGATGAACGGCAGCAGCGCTTCCGCATCCGCGCGCGACAATGATTTCATATCGGGGAACGCTTCGAACAAAGCCGGGGCAAGCTTGTTGATGTTGCGGTCGGAATCCTGCGCAGACAGGACCACCATGACCACGAGCTGGTAAAGGTTCTTGTATTCCAGCGGATGTTGTTTGCCTTTGTATTTCTTCAGCAAAGGCTTCATCGCAGTTGCCCAATCGGTTGTTGCCATCGTTTTTTTTCTAAAAGTACAACGGAAAAAAGCAGCAAAGAAAATCCGCGCCATCCGCTCATTCGTAGCTAAAAAAGGCCGCACCCGCCTGATCCGGACGGGCAGGGAGACGCAGAGCGCTCAGAGAACGATCTACGCAATCCGCGTAATTCGTGGCAACAACCTTCGCCATCTATTTCCAGGCGAGTGTTTTCTCTGCATCGCGCAGCACTTCCGGCCCGCCCACCGATTTCACCCAGGATGTCAGCTCCGGAAGCGATTGATCGAAATCCGTAACCGCGCGATACCGCATTTCTTGTTGAATGCGGGAAATATCGAGCACCATATCATTCGTCAATGAACGCACCAGCAGAGGCGTGATGCCGCCGATGTGAAATTTCGCGAGCACTTTCAGCAACCACACCGGCCGCTGTTTTTCCGCGAGCGGCTTTCCGTAAATCGCGGCCATGAGTTTTCGCACGACGTCCGCGAGAATATACGTTTGCTCATCGGAAACATTATACGTCCGCACACCCGGCGCTGCGTTCGCGATGCAGTTATCGATCGCCGCCATCAGGTTGCGGTAATGCGTCATCGACACGCGGATCTGCATCGGGCCGGGACGAAAAATCGTTTCGTTCTTCACCAGCTTCAGCATGCGCGGCAGGATCTTGATGTCTCCCGGACCGTACAATGCGCGCGGCCGCAGGATGAAACAGGACGTTCCGTTGAATTGTTTTTTCAGCGCATTTTCCGAAAGCAATTTCGAGCGACCGTAAGCAGAAAGATCTTCCATTCCGTCGCGTCCCGCTTCTTCTTCACCCAACGGCCGCGGCGCCGGCATGTACACCGAAGAGGAAGAAATGTAAATGAAGACGCGACACTGCTTCGCCGCACGCATCACGTTCAGTGTGCCGTTCACATTCGCATCCAGGAATTGCCGCTCTTCGCCTTTATCATCCGACAAAGCTGCCGCATGAATGCACACCTCGGCTTCCGGAAACGACAATGGTTGCGTGATGTCCGCAGAAATATAGCTGGCAATCGCAGCGAGCGGCTCCGGCGGATTTTTCCAGCGTCCGTACGCGTATACGTGATCGCCCTTCGCGGCAAAATGCTGCACCAATGCCCTGCCGAGCGAACCGGTTGCTCCTGTAATGATGACGTTCATGACAGCAATGTTAGGCAATCCGGCAGGTGAGAGTCAAGCGGCATTTTTCCGGCCGCAACGTTTTTTGCAAAATTCACAACCGCACGGAATCGAGCATCACAAGCGTTTTTTCATTGGGAAAACGCAGCAGATGCAACATTCGTTAACAACGTCGTGAATTGTGAATTTTCAGGAAGAAGAATGGGGAATTGGGATTATTTGCAACTAAACTGGACGGAAGGCCGTTGTCCTTTTTAGCTACTTCGCATAGTGAAACCGAATATGGAAATCCGCAAAGCGCAACTGTTCACTGCCGGAAGCTTATCCGCAGCGAATTCCTTCGGAGGAAAAACCGATGGCTTGCTCTTCCTGCGCAGAAACGGTTTCCATGTTCCGGAATTTTTTCTGCTTTCCTATCAGCAATTGCAGGAGTTGTCCGACGATCCAAAAGAAAAAGCAGAACAGCTTCGCGCGTATACGGAAATGCTTTCGGGCAATGATCTCTGGGCGGTGCGTTCGAGCGCAGGTGTGGAAGATGGCCGGTCGAAGTCGTTTGCAGGTTTGTTCCATACGGAGCTGAACGTTTCCAAAGCCGCATTGCCGGAAGCGATCAGTAAGGTACTCGACGGTTTTGAAAAAGCACAGGCGCACGATTATCACAAGAGCGAAGATGTTTCTTTCCATATCCTGCTGCAGCAAATGCTCGCGCCGCAATTTTCCGGTGTGGCGTTTTCGCGTCATCCGCTCGAGCCTTCGAAGAAAACGGTATTCGCCAATCTTGTTCCGGGATTGGGAATGACGCTTGTTTCGGGAGAAGAAACGGCGATGAGCGTTGAAATTACCAATGGTAAAACGAAGTTTCATGCAACGGAAGAAACATACTCCGGAAAATATTTCGCTGCCGAATATTGTAACGTCACGATTGCCGCGGAAGAATTTCAGAAACAAGTCCAGCCGTTCCTGCGCGAGCTGGAAGATGGTGTACGCAAGTTGTCGCGGTTGAAAGGATACGACGTCGATGTGGAATTCGCCGTGGCTGATGGAAAGCTCTGGTGGTTACAAGTGCGGCCGGTAACGACGATGGCCTCCACGGAAAATGTAGTCACCTGGGATAACGCCAGCATCGGAGAGAATTATCCCGGACTTACCTTGCCTTTGACGATCTCGCTGGCGAAACAGGCTTACGGAAAAAGTTATGCGGCGATGGGATTGTTCCTTGGCGCCGGCAAGAAATTCGTTTCGCGCAATGAACAGCTGCTGTACAATATGGTCGGCGGTATTCACGGCGCGATGTATTATAACGTGACGGCGTGGCAGCAACTGTTGTACCAGGCGCCGTTCGGTAAAAAGACGAGCCGTCTCATCACGCGGATGTGGGGCGCAGACGAAGCGACGTTTACGCCTCCGCAGCATCGCGCTTCGCCGGTAGCGTATGTGCGATTGCTGTTCAACTTCTTCCGTGCTTTTCTGTTTTTCGGAAAGCTGCGTCGCCGCTATATCGAAGCGTTCCCGAGGCTCGTGACCGATTATTCGGATGGAAGGCTGAATGGAAAATCGCAGGCAGAATTGCTGGCGCTTTACCACGAAGCCGACCGGAAATTCAAAGCGAACTGGACGGCGCCGATGCTGAACGGGCTGTTCACGATGATCGTTTTTTCGTCGCTGAAAAAGATTGTTTCCCGTTCGCGTTTGCAGGACAGTCATCCGAATTTCGTCAACGACATTCTCTTCTCCCGCGGCGATGTGATCTCGGTAGCGATCGTGCGCGAACTGCAACAGCTCTTGTCGGCGATCCGGCGGGATGAAACGGCGAAACAGCTTTTTGAAATGTACGAGCCCGCAATGATCCTGCAGCGGCTGGAAATGCAATTGCCGATGATCTTTCAACAGGTGAAGAATTACATTTCCAAATACGGCGAACGTGGCGAAGAAGGCGAGCTGCGCATCGAAGCGGTCAATTACAAGGAAGATCCGCTGCGGTTCATCGCGATGCTGAAAGCGAATCTGGAAACGGCGGAAACGACAAAGGAGCAACAGCCGTTCGATTATCGTGAGGTTCTTCGCCAGGCGTATCGCTTCCGTCCGCTGCGCCGCTGGTTCGTGTATACGTTGGTGGAGCTCACGATCAAACGCGTGCGTGACCGCGAGAATTTCCGTTTCATGCGAACGCAGTTCTTCTCGATGATCCGCTGGATCTTCCGCGCGATCGATCACGATTTGCTGCGCAACGGCTACATCGAACAAGCGAACGATTCGCTCTATCTCGAAGCGGACGACATCATGGATACTTCCCGCGCGCCGCAGTACAAACCAATCATCCGCGAACGCAAAGCGCAGTACGCCGCCTTCACGAATGAAGAACATTTTCCGCGTTACCTGCAAAGCGGCGATCAATTTCTGCCGGTGGAGAAATCTGCTGCCGCATCTGCGAACGGATTAAAAGGAACGGGTTGCTGCAGCGGCATCGTTACCGGTACCGTGCGCATCATCGACGCTTCGGATATTCATGATGCGTCACTTGCCAATCACATTCTCGTCGCGCGGAATTTCGAACCGGGATGGATCAACCTTTTCGGAAAAGCGGTGGGACTCATTGCCGAGCGCGGAAGCCTGCTCAGCCATACCGCGATCCTCTGCCGCGAACTCGGCATTCCTTCCATCGTCGGCGCCGCCGGCATTACACGTCGACTGAAAAACGGTGACACGATCCGGATGAACGGCGCTTCCGGAAAAATAGAACTGCTCTCATGAACACGCTCTTTCATACGGCCTCGCGCCTGGCGAAGATCAGGCTGACCGAAAAAGAAATGTCGGACGTGAAAACACATTTCCGTTCGCTCGCTTCGGACAACGAACAGCAGGAGGCGTTCTTCGCGTATTGCCGCCAATGGAAACTCGCGCCGTGGCTGCACACGCAGATGGAACGGCACGATCTTTCACAACAGCTTTCCGAAAAAACGCGATCCGATTTTGCTTCCGTTCATCAACAGGTGCAACTGGCGAACGAACGCCGTAATGTCGAAGCCGTGCAGTTTCTCTCGAAGTTCCGCGAGAAGAATATCGACGTCGCGATTCTTAAGGGAAACCTGTTTGCGCACACGATTTACCACGACAGCGGCTACAAGCGCATGAACGATTTCGACATTCTCATTCACGCCGACGATTGGGGAAAAGCGCAGGACGTTTACGCGGAGCTGCGTTACATCCCGATGGGATTCGGCTGGAGCGGTGAAAAGCAGAAAGCGGCGAAGTTCAGCCACACCGGCATTCCGTTCATCAGCCGGAATTTTTATTGCATCACGGGCACGCAATGGGGATTGAAGTCGCCGACCACGCATTATCGTGTCGATCTTGAGGAAGCCTGGCGCACGGCAAAGCCTTTCGATTTTTTCGGAGTTCCCGTAAAGCAGCTTTCGCCCGAATACAATTTGCTGCATTTGATCCTGCACATGGGCATTTACAAATGCGGCATCCGCGATTGCATGGACGTGTACAACCTGCTGCTGGCGGAACCGATGGAAGAAGATCGTTTGAGGGAGCTGTTCGCGAAAACGCGCTGCACCGATAAAGCGTTGTTCACCTTGCAGATGAGCCGCAGCTGCTCGGATGTTCCTGCCGAATCGCTGATCAAAAAGCTGGAAGGAGCATCCACGTTCGTGACGCGTCGTTTGAAAAGCCGCGAGCGTTGCATTGAAGAGACGGGCGATCTGCAGTCGTCCTATCACGATTATTTCCAGGACGTGGAGAAGAACGTGCTTTATTTCAATATCGTTCACCAGTTTCACCAGAAGGCAGTGTTCTACGGAAAGCTGCTGCGGCAGATCTGGTGGCCGGAAAAAGAGATCGCGTTAAAATTCATTGACAAAGCGCATCGCCCGACGTTCGCCAACCGGTTGCAGGCGCGGCTGCGTGCACCCGGGTTCGTGTTCGCGCTGATCGCGCAGGAGATCGGATGGCCGGTGACGTTCCTGTTGTACACGAAACTCTTCTTCGACACGATCTTCTCGCTCGTGAATTACGTCATCCCGAAAGAAAATTATTTTGACTTCCTGGCGAAACAGGGAATCGATCCGAAACAAATTAAAAAAGCAGTAGCCGATGTCCAGTAAACCACAACTCTTTTGCATCACCGGCGCCGACGGAACGGGCAAGTCCACGCTCGTGCATTCGCTGGCGCAGCAATTTCCGCAGGCGTACGTCGCCAACATCTGGGATTTGCTGGAAGAGCACCACGACCTGCTGTTCCGTTCGAAACGCGATATCGATCAATATCTCTGTGCGCTCACGCCGGATGCACGGTTGTTGTTCCTGGCGCATGCGTTGAAATATTCCATCGACAAAGCGCTGCGTTCCGGTGCGACGGTGATTTTTTTCAACGCGTATTATTACAAATATTTCGCAACAGAGCTCGCGCTCGGCGCCAATGCAGCGCTGGTGAAAAGTCTCGCAGATGGATTACCTCGCCCGCATAAAGTGGTGCGATTGCAGCTCGACGCGGTTTCCGCTGCTGCGCGCAAGCCACAGTTCTCGCGTTACGAATGCGGCGCCGTTGCTATTCCTTCCGCCGAAACGTTCATCCGTTTTCAGCAACAGGCGGCCTTAGCATGGAAGATGTTCGATACGAACGGCTGGAAAACGATCGATGCTTCGCTTTCACCCGATGAAGTGCTGGCGCAAACGTTAACTTTTTTCAAAGCCTGATGGAAACGATCCTCGTCACCGGCCTCGACGGTTCCGGGAAGAGCACGTTCTTCTCCAACCTTCGCGCGCTGCAAAACCCGGCCTGCGAAATTCTCCTGCTGCCGAACATTGATCTTTCGCCCCTACAGCCCGGAACGTTGCTGCACGATACGGCTTCGTTCATCAACACGCTCAGCAGCAAAGCCGATGAAACGCATCAGCCGCCGTTGAAAGCGCTGGCGCTGTTTTCTTCGATGCTGCTGTTTCGCGAACTGATGGCGGCGAAGAAAGCAGAGACGCAAATTATTTTCTGCGAACGCCACCCTGTTATCGATACCGGAATTTACGCCGGATTCTACGCGAAGCTGGCGGCGCCGGGCTGTGTCGACGAAGCGTCTTTGCGCGCATTGGATGAAACGTATCCGCGCGAATTGCAACTGCTGGTTTCATTGCTGCCGGAAGAATATCGTGTTGCAGGAAGCGCGACGACTGCTTTACTGAACTTTATTTACGATTGGTTTCACTTGCGCAAAAAGGATTCGCTGGCGGAGCTTTCGCAATTGTTCGGTGTGCCTGCGCCCTCGCGTATTTATTTCCTGAAAGCGTCGCCGCAAATTCTTTACGATCGCATCCGCAACCGCAATCGCCTCGAAGCGCACGAAAGCGTTGAAGTGCTGCAGCGCCTCGACGAAGCGTACGATCGTTTGCTCGCTGCCGTGAAAAAATCCGGAAAAAGCAAAGTGACGATCATCGACGCGGGAAGTGTGGCGTCACTCACGGGTTTCTTCGAAACGATGAAGCAGCAGTTGAGCATTCTCCGTCATTCCTCTTCGAAAGAATTTTACCCGGCTGTTCCCGGCAGGAGTCTCGTGACGCCCGCAGATTATGTGCGCGCGCTCGGATTTTCGCTGGAGCAGATCGCTTCGCATGCGTTGCCGATGGCCGACGTGCAGCACAATATCGAATCGTTCGTCGGCACGACGGAAATTCCGCTGGGACTGATCGGCCCGATCCTTTTTCGCGACGGAGAGCAGGAGGAAATGGTCTACGGTGTCGCTGGAACGCTGGAAGGCGCACTCGTGGCCAGCATGAATCGCGGCGCGAAAGCGATCAGCATGAGCGGCGGATTCCGTGCGGAGGTGGTGCACCAGCGGATGGTGCGCGCGCCGATGTTTCTCTTTCACCAGCTGCAGGAAGCGGAACAGTTCAAACGCTGGACGAAACACCATTTTGCCGCGATCAAAAAAGAAGCGGAGGAACATTCCAACCACGCGCAGCTGCTCGACATCCATTGCGTGCTCACCGGGAAAGCCGTGCATACGAAGTTCGCTTATCGAACAGGCGATGCTTCCGGTCAGAACATGACGACCACCTGCACCTGGTACGCGATGCTGTGGATGGTCGATCGTTTCCAGGAAGAAACCGGCATCACCGTGCAGCATTACGTGATCGAAGGCAACGCGGCTTCCGACAAAAAGATTTCCGCTTACGCGACGCAGCAGGGCAGGGGCGTGCATGTGACGGCCGAATGTTACCTCGAAGAAGATGTGATCCGAAAAGTATTGCGCACGACTTCCGATGCGATTGTTTCCTGCTATCATCCTTCCGTTGCCGTGGCGCGCATCGATGGTATGCACGGTTACAATATCAACGTGGCGAATGCGATTGCGGCCATTTTCGCTGCAACGGGACAGGATCTTGCGTCGATCCACGAATCATCGGCAGGCATTTTGAACGTGGAAAAAACAGCGAACGGACTTTATCTCTCGCTGAATCTTCCGTCGCTGGTGATCGGAACGGTGGGCGGCGGAACGCATTTGCCGAAGCAGAAGGAAGCACTGCAGTTGATGGATTGTTACGGCAATGGAAAGATCAACCGTTTCGCGAAACTGATTGCGGGCTTTGCGCTCGGGCTGGAGATTTCAACGTACGCCGCAATCGTCAGTGGAGAATTTGCGAAAGCGCATGAAAAACTCGGGCGCAACAAACCGGTGAAGTGGTTGCTGCGCTCGGAGCTCAACGCGAAATTTCTCCGCGAGCACCTGAAGCATTTGCTGCCGGAAGAAACGCTGACGTCGGCAAGGATCGACGAAGAAGCGTTGTCGGACAACGGCATCATCACGAGCCTTGCCGGGCGCACGAGCAAAAAGCTGGTTGGTTTTATCCCGATGAAACTTTCATTTAACGAAAAAGCCGGTCACGCGTCGATTGAGAAAAAGCTGCTCATCAAATCGAAGCCCGCCGATCTCGACGTGATCAAAGGATTGCACCTGATGGCCGCTTCGATCGACCCGCGGCTGTCGGATCTCATTTACGAATACCGCGACGCGCTCGAATACAAGGATTGTCATCGCAAAGAGATCCGCGCTTACGAGCTGTTGCATGAAGCGGGCTTTGATACGATTCCTGCGTTTTACGGCGCGTATGTCGATGAGCAGCGGGAAGCGTTTCTCGTGCTGCAGGAATGGCTGGAGAAAAGCGAGCTGAAATTGTTCAACACGGAAAATGCGCCGGAGCTTTGGTCGGAAGAACAGGTGAAGCGAACGATCCTGGCGATTGCGGAAGTGCATTCGTATTTCGCAAAACCCGAAGTGCAGGCGAAATTTCCCGAAGCGAAAGTTTTCGACGCAGATGCTGCGCGGCCATTATACGAAAAGCTGGCAGCGATCATGTATTCCGATGCGGAGAACGAAACCGACAAACGCCGTTACCGCGCCATCATGGAGTTCCCGGACGAGCTGAAAAAATTGCAAAGCCGCATTCCGCTCACGATCGTGCACAACGATTTCAATCCGCGCAACATCGCGATCCGCGAGAATGGAAAAGTCTGCATTTACGATTGGGAGCTGGCGGTAAAAAATATTCCGCACCGCGATATCGTGGAGCTGCTGAGCTTCGTGCTGCCCACTGAATTTTCAAAAGAACAACTGGAGAAGTACCTGCGCTATCACTATTCGGTTTCCGGAACGACATTGCCGGAGACCGAATGGCGAAGCGGTTACCTGCGCGCAACAATGGAATACATCCTGACACGGGTGATGTTCTATAAAGTGGCAGGTCTGCTGATGAAACTGAAATTCCCTTCGCGCGTGCTGGACAACGCCTTGCGGATGCTGGAATTTTTGCGGAGCTGATCCGTACCTGGATTTCAACGATTGCATTAGTACAGCAACGGCTCGTGTCGTTGTAGGGAATCTTATTGCCGAAAAAGTAAATGCATCTAAAAACAAATCACATGGACCAGAATGAAATTCTCTCGAAGATCGCCGCGATATTGACGAAGAATCTCGGCGTGGAAGAACACGAAGTCACGATGGAAGCACGGTTTCTCGATGATCTCGGCAGCGACAGCATCCTGCTTGCAGAGATCATCATGGAGCTCGAGGATATTTATCATCTCCGCATTTCCGATGAAGAGGCTTCGCAGCTCCGCACGGTTGGTGATGCGGTGCGATACATTCTTGCGCATGACGGAAAGAGTGCAGCGTAGTCTTGCGCTTAAAATTTCGCAAAAGAAATGTGGAATGCTTCCCTCAATGGAGAAACGCGCTAAATTGCACGCGTCAATCCCGCGTACATTATGATTTCAGAAGTCGAAGAGTACATTCAGCACGGCGATTATTCGCTCGGCCTGCGAAGGGTCATGGACCTCGCCCTCGATTCGCAGCAACCCGGTTTCATCCGGAAGGCAACACAGCTCAGCGCGCAGTTCCGCCCGAAGATGCTGCAGGAAAATCCCATCCTGTGGTCGGGGCAGTTCCAGTCGCAGGCGTATGAATTGCTGGCCGAACTGGCGGCTTCCATGCCAACCGTTGCCGGCGCGCCTCCCGTGCTGCTGACTGCGGAAAGACTGACGAAAACGTACCGCAACGGATTCTTCAGTCTCAAGCCGATCAACCTGCAGCTTTCGGCGGGACAGATCATGGGTGTGGTAGGTGAAAACGGGAACGGCAAAACGACATTGCTCCGTTGTCTCGCGGGTCAGCTGGCGATCGACGGCGGCAAGGTGACGTACAGCGGGCTCGATCATCCCGATCATTACACGGTGAAGAGCCGCGTCGCTTTCATCCCGCAACGCATCCCGCGCTGGTACGGCAAGCTGAAAGACAACCTGCATTTCTCCGCAGCGATTGCCGGCATCCGCGGCGAGCGCAACGACATGATGGTGGATTTTATGCTTGAGCGTTTCGGGCTCACGGAATACGCCGGCCTCACGTGGGGACAGATCAGCAGCGGTTACCGCACGCGATTCGAAATTGCGCGCATCCTGCTGCAGCAACCGCAAGTGCTCATCCTCGACGAGCCGCTCGCGAACCTCGACATTCTCGCGCAGCAAACGTTGCTCACCGATCTTCGTTTTCTTGCGAAGTCGTCGGTGAACCGCGTCGGCATCCTGCTCACGTCACAGCAATTGCATGAAGTGGAGAAAGCGGCCGACACGGTGCTGCTCATCCGGCAGGGCTCGTGCATTTTCCAGACGGGACAGACCGATGTTCGCAAGCTGGGCTTCGCGCTCGAGCTGGAAACGTCCGCTACACGCGAGATGATCATCGAAGCGCTCGGCAACCCGGAGATACAGGTGCAATTCAACGGCGGTTACTTCACGCTGGTGTCGCATCAGCTGGACGTGCCCGACCTGATGAAGCTGCTGGTGAACGCCGGCATCCGCATCGCTTACTGCCGTGATATTTCCGCTTCCACCAAACGCCTCTTCTGATGAACCCGACGATAAAAAATACGCGCCGTCCGCTGGCGCCCGCTTTCATTTCCCGCTTCGACAACTGGCTGCTGCGGAATTACCCCGACATCTGGTCGCTGCGCACGCATTTGCTGTTGTATTACGGATTGCTCGCGTACCTCGTGCTGGGCGCGTTGTGCTGGCTCGTGCCCGATGATCCGCGCACGGAATCGCATGCGGCGGTGTGGAGCGCGTGCGCCGGTTTGCTTTCCGGCATCGCTCTCGTCGTGTGGCTGATCTATCTCTTCCGCTTCAACGTTTTCAAGCGTTACGGGCAGCTGGCCTCCGGCGATCGCCTGCGCACGTTCCTGTCGTATTTCATTTCGTTCGTCCTGTTCGCATTGTTCGTGATGATCCCGCCTTTCGTCGATAAAGTGCGTACGGAGCTGCTTTATCCGCAGGAGGAAGTCGTGCAGGATATCAACGAGATCAATCTTTACATCAACATTCTCGAGAAAGGAAATTTCCCGATCAACTTCTACTATGATACGCTGCAGGTGGTCGCGACGCAGGAAGAAGCGAACCGTCTTTCGATGAATAAGCCTATTGAGCTGCAGCATACGGAATACATCGAGAAGTCGCAGATGGAATGGCGGCTCAGCAACGGCGACAGCGTGAAACAGATCGCTTCGGGAAAATATGTGCTGATCACGATGACGCCGCTGAACTTCATCAGCAAACCGGTTTACTATTACGGCGAAAAAACGGAAACGTATAATTCAGTGCGCCTGTACGACTTGGTGTACAAGAAGAAAGTCCTGCTTGGGAACGATGAAGTAGCGCACCGCCTCGACGTGCTGAAGAAGAAGTATTACCATACGACCGAAAGCGGGATCAGCTATAACGGCTACGACTACGATATGCCGGTGATTGACCAGGAAAACCTCATGGATCATCTCGACAACAAATATGACCTGCGGGAGATCCGGACTTCGCTGTATCACATCCACCGGCGCGAGCGCATGTTCCGCCCGAGAGATACGGAGGTTTTTGTCCGCGCGATCGGCTATTTCGCGCTGGCGGCGACGTTGCTGCTGTTCGCTTTCCGTCATACCACGATCAAAACGTTTTTCGTTTCCATTCTCGCCGGCGTGATTCTCGCGATCATCACCGGGCTGATCATTGCGTTCATCCGCTTCGATGAAATCGTTGCGGCGGTACTGATGATCGTCTACTTTGTGATCTTCCTCGTACTCGCGTTGTCGATCCCGTTCTCGAAAAAACGAAGCCTGGTCAAAGGCGTCGCGCTCAACTTCGCATTGATCCTCACGTTCCCGATACCGGTGATCTGCGTCGCGCTTTATTACTCGTGGGTGCGAATGCAGTATTACGGTTACGGCTACCTGTATTACACCGGCGACAATTCCGAATACATTGATAAAATCGCTAACCGCGAATGGCATTTTCACCTCGCGGAATACGTCGGAATCCCGGTGCTGCTCGTGATGGTTGGTTTCGTCTTCAGCGGACTTTACCGCAAGTGGTACGCGCAGCCCGAAGAGTAGTTTTCGTAATTTTCGGGAATGGCATTTTCCCATGCGTAAAACAATCCTGATCGCTGCAACTGCACTGGCCCCCGGCGTGTATGTGCTGCAGGTAAAATGTGGTGATGCGATGCTCCGCAGAAAATTCATTCGTTTGTGAGACGCGTCGTTTTCCTGTTATTGTTTTTTCTTTTGATGAACGCCGCCCCGCTCGCCGCGCAATGGTTCATCGGCATGAAATTCATGGGGCTGACGTTTCATCCCGGCGCGAATGCGAACAAACAATTTTACGACGTCACGCTTGGAAAGAATAAAAAGTTCGTGTTGAACTTCGGCGGTGCGGTGACGCTGGAATACATGTTTTACCCGAACGTTTCCGTGAAGCTCGACCAGGCGCTGTTCCGTGATTGCGCAGGACAGTTTGCGGGAATGACGATGCTGAACCTGCGGTATACGGTGGGACTCGGAAAGCTGGGCAATGGCAGCGGCGGACTTGGGCCGTTCTTTTATTACCGCAGGAGCTGGAATTGTTTCGACGGCTGCGTCGACGAAGGCTACTTCCGTGAATCGGGCAACAGCAAGTGGCAAACGAAATTCGTGTGGTACGGCGGCGAGCTCGAATACAATTACCCGGTGAGTGAGGATTGGGATATCTCCGTGAATTTCTTCCCGGGCATTCCGGTCGTGTATGCGCTGGCGCCGGGAATGCGTTATCGTTTAGCTGACTGAAGCTTTTTGCCGCGCGTCGTTTTGCGTTTCACTTCCACGATCTGTCCGTCGCTTTTCGCTTTGTAACGTCCCCAGGCGGCGATGGCGTCGAGCGCGGGGATGAGCGTTTTGCCTTCTTTCGTGAGCTCGTATTCCACGCGCGGCGGCACTTCCGGGAAAACGGTGCGGCTCACGATGCCATCCGCTTCCAGCTCGCGCAGTTGCAGCGACAACATTTTTTCCGATATGCCCGGGATCAAACGGCGCAGTTCGCTGAAACGTTTCGGGGCGTTGCGCAGGTACCAGAGCACCACCGCTTTCCATTTCCCGCCGATGAAAGACATCGTCAGATCCATTGCGCAGGAGTAAACGTTTCCTTTCATGTGCACTTCGTATTCTTTGCCGTCGATGACCATATCGAAAAAATTAATGAGGTTCTTCAGGCGGCTGCTGCGGTCAATCCGGGCATTTTTCGGATCTACTAACAAAAATGCCAGTACTTGCGAAAACTACAGCAGCCTCTACTTTTGTAAGCAAAAATACGTCAGCCGATGAAGAATCAAAGCAAAACCGCCATCGTTACCGGCGGCAGCCGTGGAATAGGGAAGGAGATCGCGAAGCAGCTGGTGGCTGAAGGTTTTTCGGTGATCATCGCAGCGAAAGACAAAACACGGGGAGAAGCGGCCGCTGCTGAAATTGGCGCGGTGTTTCTTCCGCTCGATGTTTCCGATGAAAACAGCATTCACGCATTCGCCGCGAAAGTAAAAACGGCCGCAGCGCACATCGACGTGCTCGTCAACAACGCCGGCGTCCTGAGAAGCGACGACCAAAGCATTCTCGAAGCTACTGCTTCGCTGATCGATGAAACGTTCCGCACGAATGCGATCGGCGCGCTGCTGCTCACAAATGCGATCGTTCCGTTGATGAACAGCGGCGGCCGCGTCATTATGCTATCGAGCGGCGGAGGCAGCATGACGGATCCCGTCGGCGGATGGTCGCCCGTGTATTGCGTTTCGAAAGCGCTGCTGAATGCGATCACGCGGCAGCTCGCTTCGGAATTGAAAGGCAAAAAAATTTCCGTCAATTCGATGTGCCCCGGCTGGGTGCGCACCGATATGGGCGGCAGGAATGCGCCACGAACCGTACAGCAGGGCGCAGATACGGCAATGTGGCTCGCAACGGCAACCGGTCTGCCGACAGGAAAATTCTTCCGCGACCGGAAAGAAATTCTATTCTAAAAATCAACCAATTCAAATCCATCTCACAATGAAAATCGGAGTTCTCGGAACAGGCATGGTCGGCAAGGCCATTGGAAATAAACTGGTGGCGCTCGGCCACGAAGTGAAAATGGGATCACGTACGCCCGACAATGAAAAAGCAGCCGAATGGGTAGCTGCTGCAGGAAAAAATGCGTCGCAGGGAACGTTTGCGGATGCCGCGGCTTTCGGCGAAATCATTTTCAATTGCACGAAAGGCGAAACGACGCTCGAAGTATTGAAACAAGCGGGAGAAAAAAATCTCGAAGGAAAAGTGCTCATCGACATTACGAACGCGCTCGACTTCTCGAAAGGAAGACCGCCGATCCTCTCGATTGTCAATGACAATTCACTCGGCGAAGAAATCCAGAAAGCGCTGCCGGGCACGAAAGTCGTCAAGACGCTGAACACGATGAACTGCAACCTGATGGTGAATCCTGCCATGATTGCCGGCGATCACAACGTTTTCCTCTGCGGCAACGACGCGGATGCGAAAGCGGAAGTGAAAAAGCTGCTCGCCTCTTTCGGCTGGGCGGAAAAGAACATGATCGATCTCGGCGACATTACCAACTCGCGCGGCACCGAGCAACTGCTGCCGATCTGGATCCGTTTGATGGGAACGCTGGGAACGGTGAATTTCAACTTCCACATTGTGAAGTAAAATTCTTTTCGCCGCAGAGGCGCAGAGGCCGCAGCGTTTTTTCCCTGCGTTCTCCGCGCCTCTGCGGCTTTTTTATGAATTTCGTTCAGGAAAGCCGCCGCTTGTAATGAAAAGTATTTCCGCGAACGGTGACGAGCAATTCACCCGTTGCGCTGTCGATCGTATAGGAGAACGTGATCTTCTTGCCTTTGTCTTCCGGGATGCACGAATCGGAAATCGTTGCGGAGATCTGCTTGCCGTTGCCGAAAGCGAGGAAGTACGTCGGGCAGCTGTAGCCTTTGTCGTTGTCAAACGAAAGCGCGCCCATCGACTGCGTGGTTCCTGCGGCGAAACGGAGAATGCGCCAGTCCTGATCGGGCAGCGGTGCAGCAGGCGCGCCGGTGTCGGAAGCAATCCACTCCCATTCACCGACAAGCGGATCTTTCGCGTCGAGCAGCGTGAGCTTCGGAGCGGAAGACTGTGCGGCGGGTTTGGATTTCGTTTGCGCTGAAAGAACAAATGGCGCGAGAAAAGCGAAGAGCAGGAAGAGACGAAATTTCATTGGCGAAGCGTGTTACACGAATATACGAATAGCGTTAAGAAAAAATTATGCCTCGTGACGCAACAAGCGGGCAAGCCCGCTCACTATTCGTATATTCGCCCTTTGGATAAGCAGCCTTCCATTGACGAAGTTCCGTCTTGATATTGAGTACGATTACGATTTTTTGCTCGCGGGAATTTCCTGCCACGAGAAACCTTACCGCCTTTGCTGGGCGGTCAATCGTGCGCTCGAGCTCAATATGGAACGGGTCGATTCGCTGGCGATCGCGCTGAAGAAAGGAGAGGAGCCTACTTCTTTTCCGCTCTTCATGCAGGAAAACGCAGAGAACGACACCGCTACGTTTCTTGTCGCCAACAAAGGAGAACGCCCCGACGGACCGCTGCTCATCCCGGAACAACGCCAGGCCGATTATTTCTTCGTCGCCAAAGGCCCGTTCACCGACAATGACCACGAACGTATGTTGTCGGAAATGAAAAAAATTTCGTTCGTGCTCATGTCCTACCGCATCGACCCCGAAACCCTGAAGTCTAAACAAAATCTCCTGTTCTGATCATGTCCGATAACCGCATCCATTATAACCGCACGAAGATCGTCGCCACGCTCGGTCCCGCTTCTTCTTCTCCTGAAATGCTCGAGCAGATGGCACGCGCCGGCACTGACGTGTTCCGCGTCAATTTTTCGCACGGCGATTATTCCGCTGTCGAAGCGGTCGTGAAAAATATCCGCGAAGTGAACCGTCGTCTCGGCACGAACGTTTCTATTCTCGGCGACCTCCAGGGGCCGAAGCTGCGCATCGGTGAAGTGGAGAACAACGGCGTCGAGCTGAAAGAAGGCGCGGAGCTGATCTTCACGTCGCACAAAGTGATGGGCAGCGCGGAACGCGTGTACATGACCTACCAGCAGTTTCCGAAGGACGTGAAGCCGGGCGAAACGGTGCTCATCGACGACGGCAAGATCGTGCTCAAAGTCATCAGCACGAACAGCACCGACGAAGTGCGCGCGCAGGTGATGCACGGCGGCATTCTCTCTTCGAAAAAAGGCGTGAACCTGCCGAATACGAAAGTGTCGCTGCCCTGCCTCACGGAAAAAGACATCAACGACCTGAAGTTCGCGCTCGGCCAGCAGTTCGACTGGATCGGCCTTTCGTTCGTGCGTTCCGGCGCCGACATCATCGAGCTGAAGCACATGATCAGCGAATTTGCTCCCGACAGCAACGCAAAAGTCATCGCGAAAATCGAAAAGCCGGAAGCGATCCTCGATATCGAAAACATCGTTCGTGAAACGGATGCGGTGATGGTGGCGCGCGGCGACCTCGGCGTGGAAGTGCCGATGCAGCGTGTGCCGGTTCTGCAAAAGATGATCGTGCGCAAATGCCTCGAAGCGTCGAAGCCGGTGATCATCGCCACGCAGATGATGGAGAGCATGATCACGAACATTTCGCCCACGCGCGCCGAAGTGAACGACGTCGCCAACTCCGTGATGGACGGTGCGGATGCCGTAATGCTCAGCGGTGAAACCTCCGTCGGCCGCCATCCCGCGAAAGTCGTGGAAGCCATGTCGAAGATCATCGCGCAGGTCGAAGAAGAGCACCATCTTTATTATCCCACGCGCACACCCGTTTTCTCCATCGACGAACGCTACATCTCCGACCAGATCTGCTACAGCGCCGCACAGCTCGCCAAGCAGGTTGATGCCACGGCGATCATCACGATGACGCATTCCGGCTACACCGCCTTCCGCGTTTCGAGCTACCGCCCCAAAGCGAGCATCTTCGTCTTCACCGACAATTACAGCATCCTCACGCAGCTCAGCCTCGTGTGGGGCGTACGCGGTTTCTATTACGACAAGAACATCAGCACGGATCATACGATCGCCGACATCAAGTTCCGTTTGAAAAAAGACGGCTACGTAGCGACGAACGATTTCATCATCAACATCGCGAGCATCCCGCTGAGCGAAAAAGGCAAGACGAACATGATCAAGCTGACGTTGGTGGAGTAGGTCCCACGACTGTTCGAGCGGAGTCGAGAACTTTTCGCATTCCAATGCAACAGGTTCTCGACTCCGCTCGAACAAGCACATGAGTATAACAATAACTGCGCTAAGGTCGTTGTAACTATTTCTAACCAACTTAACCAACCATCCAACCCAACCAACTTACCATCTTCCCCCGCACCCCGCACCCCGAAACCCGCACCTCTTTCGTATCTTGCATTATAAACCAACCAAGCCCAATGAAAAAACTCTACTTCTCTTCAGCATTTCTTTTCCTCGCTGTGAGCGCCTTCTCGCAGACGTTCTGGACCGAAGATTTCGGCACCGGCTGCAACCGCGGACAACTTGCTTCGGCTTATACCGGAACGAACGGTGCGTGGACGATCACTTCTACCGGCAGCAACGGCAACGTAGCGAACACGTGGTACGTCAGCGCGACTGCCGATAATACCGGCGCGGGCAACTGCGCAGACAACTGCATCGTGAACAGCGTAACGAATGCTTCGCTGCACGTGAGTAACGTAGCGATCGTGATCCCGAGCTTCCTGACGGTGAATGCGGATACCGGCGCCAGCTACTTTACCGGCGGCTTCTCTTCTTTCGGTTACACCGCGAACTCCAACAAACGCGTTGAATCGCCGGTGATCAATTGCACGGGCCAGTCGAACATCACGCTCTCTTTCCTCTACCTCGAGAACGGCGACGCGTCAACGGATGATGCTTCGCTCGTTTATTCTGCTGACGGCGGCACCACCTGGACGACCATCGATCCGCTGGCAAAAACTTCCGGCTGCGCTGCAGGACAATGGACCGCGTTCACCTTTTCGCTTCCCGCTTCCGCGAACAATAACGCAACGGTGAAGATCGGTTTCAACTGGACGAATAACGACGACGCACAAGGTTCCGATCCGTCTTTCGCAGCCGACGACATCACGCTTACGTCCAACCCGCTCGGCATCGCGGCAATCGATGCTTCTGCGATCAATGTCTTCGCAAACAACGGCGCAGTAGAAGTGAAAACCGATCTCGCCTGGAACCTCGTTTCCGTAACGAATATGCTCGGCCAGCCGGTGAACGCCACCCGCGACGGCGCACGCCTGCTCCTCGACGGTGAAGCAAAAGGCATTTACCTCGTTACGCTGAATGTGAACGGACAGCAAGTAGTGAAGAAAGTGATGATGTAATCATCCTTCACGTCAACATAAAAAGGCGGATGCTCCCACGAGTATCCGCCTTTTTTATGCAAAAGAATCCGCGCAATCTGCGGGAAAATGAAATGAGCCACATAGATACATAGGCACATAGCTATGTGTTTCTATGTCACTATGTGGTTCAATTTTTTTTGGGATGGTTCGCAGTTGCTAATCTTCCAGCAACTCCAGCGCCGAACGCAATTCGCCCAGCGTCTTCGCATTCTTCTGCTGCTGCGCGATGATCATGCCGCGACGATACGTGTCGATCGCTTCTTCCGTGTTTTCTTCGAGCTCGTAATATTGCCCGAGCTGGTAATACGCGCCGAGGTAATCCGGCTTTTCGGAAAGCAGTCTTTCCAGCCGCGCGATCGCTTCGGGAACGTCACCGCGGTTAGCAATTTCGAGCGCGATGCCGTAATGGAGAAACGGATCGTGCGGATTGTCACGAAGCATTTTCTCGAGTTCGGCTAAGCGGTCCATGATCAGAAAGCGGGTTTGAATTGCGAGAGGAAACGTACGTCGTTCTCGGAGAAGAGGCGAAGGTCGTTCACGCCGTATTTCAGCAGCGCGATGCGTTCGATGCCCATGCCGAAAGCGAAGCCGCTGTAGACGTCGGGATCGATGTTGCAATTCTTCAGCACCGCCGGATCCACCATGCCGCAGCCCATGATCTCCACCCAGCCGGAATACTTGCAGATGTTGCAGCCTTTACCGTGGCAGATCGTGCAGGAGATGTCCATCTCGGCGCTCGGTTCCGTGAACGGGAAAAACGACGGACGCAGACGGATCTCTGTTTTTTCACCGAACATTTCACGCGAGAAATACAGCAGCGTTTGTTTCAGGTCGGCGAAAGAAACGTTCTTGTCGACGTATAGTCCTTCGATCTGGTGGAAGAAGCAATGCGCGCGTGCGGAGATGGCTTCGTTGCGGTACACGCGTCCGGGCATGGTGATGCGCACGGGCGGCTGTGTGCGTTCGAGGATGCGCACCTGCACGCTCGACGTATGCGTGCGCAGGGCGATGTCTTTGCCGATGAAGAACGTGTCCTGCATATCACGCGCAGGATGTTCCTCCGGGAAGTTAAGCGCGCTGAAGTTGTGCCAGTCGTCTTCGATCTCGGGACCGTCGGCAACGGTAAAGCCGATGCGGTTGAAAATGTCGAGGATCTCTTTGCGCACGAGGCTGAGCGGGTGGCGCGCGCCGGTATAAGCGACGGCCGGGCGGGTGAGATCGCCGGAAGATTGTTGATCGTCTGCAGCGCTGTCGGATGAACGGAACGCTTCGAATTTTTCCTGCGCTTTATTCTTCAGCTTGTTCAGCAGCTGTCCGACCTCGCGCTTCATCTCGGGAGAAACCGTTTTGAATTCGTCGAACAAAACGGAGATGCGTCCTTTACGGCTGAGGTATTTCAGGCGGAACTCTTCGGCTTTGTCGGACTGTTCGGCGACAAACTGTTCCACTTCCTGCAAAAGCGATTCGATGCGTTCTTTCATTGGGACAAATTTAGCGGAAAAAGAGGATTTGTTGTTTGCCGCAGAGTCGCAGAGAGCGCAGGGGAATTCTTTGCGTGCTCTGCGACTCTGCGGCAAGCTCAACGGTATGGCGTCAAAAGTGAAAACCGCATGGTATCGCGGAATTTTCCCCCGACGCAATAATTCTCGCGCAAATATCCTTCCTGCTGGAAGCCGTGTTTCTTCAGCAGCGCGATGGAAGCCGCATTCTCCGGACCGCAATTTCCTTCGATGCTGTGCAGCTTCATCTTGTCAAAACCGTAACGGATCACGACACGCAGCGCTTCGGTAGCGTAACCTTTCCGCTGATGATTGTTGAGGAACGAATAACCGATCTCCGCGCGGTGATGCTCCGGCTCGATCCGCCAGAACCACATCTCGCCGATCACTTCGCCGGTTGCTTTCAGCACTACAGACCAGCCGATGCGCAGGTTGTTGCGATCGTCATTGCGAGTGCGTTCGATCAATTCCCCGATGGCTTCTCTCGTGCGAGGGAGGGGACC